>JBFGLT010000035.1:0-21962 GCA_041576015.1 Acidimicrobiales bacterium | reverse complement strand
GGGACTCCGGCCGATTTCAGCCGGTGGACGATATCGGGGCCCGAGTCGGGCAGCGCGACGATGCTGAGGCCGGCCCGTCGGGTCGCGTCGCGGGCCGCCTCGATCAGTGGCTCGAGGGACACACGACGATCGACTCCGCCCACGATGAGCCAGATCGGCCGCCCGGCGAAGGCCGACACCGCCGCCGCTGCTCCCGAGGGGTTGGAGGCGAGGGCATCGTCGATCCAGCGGCGCCCGTCGCTCGTGGCGACCGGCCGGAGCCGGCCGGGGAGGGGCGGGAGTGCGAGCAGGGTGGCGACGGGATCCTCGACGGTGGCCACCCCGTCGTCGTCGGCCAACCAGCGAGCCGCCGCCCTTGCGAGGCCGGCGTTGCCGGCCATGTGCGGCGGCAGACTTCCGAACCCCTCGATTCCGGCCTCGGGATCGAGGGCCCGCACCTCGCCCGATGGCTGGCGAGCGTCGAGGAGTGGCAGCACGCCGGCGGTCGTCAGAATCCGGCGTGCGGTCAGCACGGGACCGAGCTTGTCGGCGTGATAGCGCTCGACCGAACCGTGCCAGCTGATGTGGTCCTCGCCGAGGGAAGTGAGGACGGCCAGGTCCACCGGGGCGTTCGTGTCGGCGGCCTGATAGCTGCTCATCTCGATGACCATGGTTGTTCCAGTGGCCACATCCCCGACCGCCCAGATCGGTATGCCGATGTTCCCGCACAACCGGCTGCCCGGGAGGAGAGCGGCCAGCATCGTTGCGACCGTGCTCTTCCCCTTGGTGCCGGTGATCAGAACGGTGCGGACGTCGCCTCCGTTGGTGTTGAGCCACAGGTCGAGTGGTGTGGTCACCGATGCACGTCCCAGCCGGGGGGCGATGTCGGCCCGGTAGCGGGGGAACCCCGGAGCCCGGACCACGATCGGGGCCGCCCCGGGCCACTCGGCGACCGGCCCGACGGTCACGCCGTGAGCGTCGCACACCGATCGTTCGTGGTCGGTGGCTGCTCCCGGATCGTCGACCCAGGCCCGGATGGCGGCAGCCTGCCCGAGATGGGGGATGAGTGCGCAGATGTCGATGCCAAGGCCGAGGAGGTCGACGACGCCCCCGTCGAGGTCGGCGAGAGCGAGCTGCCCCGTCACCGGAACGCCTCACCAAGGCGAGCCCGGAATGCCGCCGGTATGCCATCGCCGCCGGCGGCGACATCGGGCTCGGGTGCCTCGGTCAGGGTCCGTCGGGCGGACTCGGCGAGCCGGGCCACGACGGTGTGTCCCGACCAACGGGGATCGGCGGCCAGCCGGGCCATGGCGCGGGCGGCATCGGCCCGCTCGCCGACGCATTCGAAGGGCTTCTCCGGCGCCCACAGCGCCTCGAACCCCGCGGTCCGCTCGCCGAGATCGAGCAGGTCGGCGCCGAAGATCCCGACGAGTTCCTCGGGTCCGAGCTCGGTCGCCAGCAACAGGTAGGTGAACAGGCACTTCGGGCATTCGCCACACCACTGCTGGGGGGCCTCGTCGGCGCTCCCGGCGGTGCGTCCGGCGAAGGCCCGGTTGCAGCTGAGGAGGTGGGGGAGCACCTCGCGCCGACCGCTGAGGATGGAGACGATCTGCTCCTCGCTCATCGAACGCAGCAACGAGAAGTACCCAACCCCGAGCCCTCCTTCGGTGATGGCGTCGCGAAACAGCATCTCGAAGGCTGCGCCCTTGGACCACTGGTGGTTGACCGGAACGGCGCCGGGACCGGTCCAGAGGGTCGGTTCGGAGGCGGCCGCCTCGTTGGCCATGACCACGGCCGAGTAGCCGTCGCGCGCCGCCAGCAGCAGCGCGATCGCCGAGATCACCGCCGTGATCGGGATGTGACCGTTCAGCCGGTCGGGGCTGGTCAGTTCGTCGAGTCGGTCGATGCGTCGACGCACCGAGATCAACTGCTGGCCCAGGACGCGTGCGGCGCGGTGGTGGGTGGTCGTCGGATTGACCGTCACGGGCTGGCCCTCCGGGACGAGTGACACGACCACGGTCGAGTCCTTCCCACCGCCGAAGGGGATCAGCGGCCGCCCGATGGCCTCGGGGAGCGGGCCGGACCGAACGGCCTCGACCGTGCCGCCGGCCCAGTCGAACCGGTCGACGAGCGGGATCTCCAGTCTGTTCGTGTAGGCGAACTCCCGGAGGCCGTGGTCGTACACGGCGGTCACGAGTGCCCGTTCGGCGAGGGTGGTCGGAACCTCCACCACCACCGATCTCGGCGCTCGGGACTTGTAGTACGAGGTGCCGGCGAGGAGCAGCAGCAGACGAGCGGCGGCGGCGAACCCCGGTGGCCGGTCTGGCCCACCGGGCGGAAGCTGGACCTCTTCGACGAACTCGGGCCCACCGTCGAAGCCGTAGTGGAGTCGGACCAGCCCGGTGACGGGATCGGCATCGACGTGCCGGATGTGGAACGGCTCGGATCCCCGGAGGCTCACCAGACCAGGATAGGGCCCCGACCACCGCCCAATCGGCGGGACGTCGCTCCTGGACCGTCGCCCGGTCGGTTAGGCTCGGCCGATGCGCGCCAAGTTGCGGCCACCGGCCCGGTATTCGGCGGTCGGGCTGGTGTGGAACGGCCTCCGCAAGAAGGCCTGGCCGCGGGCCTGGAGAGAACACGAGCTCGGGCCGGCCTACGACGTCGTCATCATCGGGGCGGGAGTGCACGGTCTGGCGACCGCCTACCACCTCGCCGTCAACCACGGAATCACCAACGTCGCCGTGGTCGACAAGGGGTACCTGGGCGGCGGGGGGTCGGGCCGCAACACCGCCATCATCCGGTCCAACTACCTCACCGCCGAAGGGGTGGCGTTCTATGACCGATCGCTGGCGATGTACCAACGCATGGCCGGCGAGCTCAACATCAACGTCATGTTCTCCGAGCGCGGGCATCTGACGCTCGCCCATTCCGACGCCGCGCTTCGAACGATGAGGTGGCGGGCCGAGGTCAACAAACTCCAGGGTGTCGACTCGGAGGTGATCGATCCGAGCGACATCGCCGAGCTCGTGCCCAGCCTCGACACCGGCACCCACACGCGGTACCCGATTCTGGGAGCCCTCTACCATCCGCCGGGCGGCACCGTCCGGCACGACGCCGTCAACTGGGGGTACGCCAGGGCGGCCGATGCTCACGGCGTGGAGATCCATCAGCGCACGACCGTGCTCGACGTGGTCGTCGAGGGTGGTGACGGACCCCGCGGCAAGGGGTCTGGCGGTCGGGTGACCGGCGTGGTGACCAACCGCGGGCGCATCTCGGCACCAGTCGTCGTGAACTGCACTGCCGGATGGGCCTCGATCGTGGCCCGCATGGCCGGGGTCCGGCTCCCGATCACGACCCATCCGCTGCAGGCGGCGGTGACCGAGCCGGTCAAGGTGTTCCTGCCGGCGGTGGTGGTCAGTGGGTCGCTGCACGTCTACGTCTCCCAAACCGACCGTGGTGAGCTCGTGTTCGGAGCTTCGGTCGATCCCTACGCCACCTACTCGATGCGTGGTTCGCTCGACTTCACCGAAGAGCTCGCCGGCCACGTGCTCCAACTGATGCCGGGGATCTCCCGGATGCGCCTCCTCCGGCAGTGGGCCGGGTTGTGCGACATGACACCGGACTACTCGCCGATCATGGGGCCGACGCCCGTCGAGGGTTTTCTGTGCGACGTCGGGTGGGGCACCTACGGCTTCAAGGCCGGCCCGGTGAGCGGAGAGCAGATGGCCGAATGCATCGCCACCGGACAGACCCCCAAGCTGATCGAGCCCTTCACCCTCGACCGGTTCGCGGCCGGCCGGCTCGTGGGCGAAAAGGGCGCTGCGGCGGTCGGACACTGATGGCCAGGATCACCCACCGCCTCGGCGTCCAACCCGGCGAAGTGATCGACCGCGATTCCCCGCTCACCTTCACGTGGAACGGGAGGCGGATGTCCGGCTACCGGGGCGACACCATTGCGTCGGCCATCAGCGCCAGCGGCCAGCGCATTCTCAGCCGGTCGATGAAGTATCACCGTCCGAGGGGCCTGCTGACCGCCGACTACTGGGATCCGAACGCGCTGGTGCAGGTCGGCGACGAGCCGAACGTGCGCGCCGCCCACCGGCTGGCCGCCGCCGGAATGGTGGTGGACCCCCAGAACGCGTGGCCGTCGCTGGGGTTCGACGTCAAGGCGATGAACGGCGTCGTCGGGCGGTTCCTGACCGCCGGGTTCTACTACAAGACGTTCATGAAGCCGGCCACCTTGTGGCCGCTGTACGAGCGGGTCCTGGCCCGCTTCGCGCCCGGCGGCACCGTCGACCTACGGGCCCCCCGACCCCGGTACGACAAAAGGTTCGCCCACGTCGACGTCCTGGTCGCCGGTGGGGGGCCGGCCGGTATGGCCGCCGCCGTCGCCGCCGCCGAACGAGGAGCCACGGTGATGCTGGTCGAACACGGCCACCAGCTGGGCGGGCATCTCAACTGGGGGTCGAGGGTCGAGCTCACCGTCCGGGACGAACTGGTCGGCGCCGTCGCCAAGGCCGGGGTGGAAGTCCTCACCGATGCGACGGTGACCGGTCGATACGAGGACAACTGGTGTGCGGTGAACCAGCGGTCGGTCGATGGGGTCGTGGAACGGCTCGTGAAGGTACGTGCGAAGGTGCTGGTCGTGGCGGCCGGATTGATCGAGCGGCCCTACGTCTTCGATGGCAACGACCGACCCGGAGTCCTCTTGAGCGGAGCGGTGCGACGCCTGATCAACCTCTACGCCGTCCGGCCCGGTGATCGCGCCGTCGTCTTCACGGCCAATGCCGAGGGCGACGCCACCGCCGACGACCTCGAACGGGCCGGGGTCGAGATCGCAGCGGTCGTCGACGCGAGGGCCGGTCACCGAGTGCGACGGGCCACCGGTCGAAAGACGGTCGAGAAGGTTCAGCTGGAGGACGGCAGCACGGTCAAGGCCGACCTGCTGGTCACGGCGGCCGGCTGGACCGCCCCCACCAGCCTGGTCAACATGGCCGGGGACCGGCCTGTGTACCATCCCGGCGCCGCACGGTTCCTCCCCGACAACCCACCCGAGACCGTGCTGGTCACCGGCGGACTGGCCGGAGACGGCACCCTCGAACAACTGGTGGCCCACGGTGTCGCCACCGGCCGCCTGGCGTGCGATCGGGCGGTGGTCGTCGGTCACCGCCTTCGGGCCATGACCCCCCGGGCGGTGGCACCCGACGGGAACGAACCACCGTGGCCGGTCGACGCCCGCACACCGCTGGGGGTTGCCGACCATCCGGCGCTGTTCCGATCAAGCACCCACGGCTTCGTCGACTTCTCCGAGGACGTCACCTCCAACGACGTCGTGGCCGCCGCCGACGAAGCCTACGATTCGGTCGAGCTCGTCAAGCGCTACACGACCGTCACCATGGGTCCTCAACAGGGCAAACTGGAGACGGTCAACGCTGTGGCCGTGCTCGCTGAACACCGGCGAGAACCGCTCGACGATGTGGGAACAACCGTCTGGCGGCCGCCGTTCTCGCCGATCTCGCTCGGCGCGCTCGCCGGCCGGCACCAGGACCCGACCCGCCGCTCGGCGCTGCAGGGGTGGCACGAAGACTACGGGGCCAGGCCGATCCTGGCCGGCCAGTGGATACGCCCGGACCACTACGGCGACCCCGAGGCCGAGGTCCGCAACACCAGGACCAATGTCGGGATCATCGATGTGACGCCGCTCGGCAAGATGCTCCTCTCCGGACCCGACGTTCCCAAGCTGCTCGAGCAGTTGTACGTGAACCGATGGCTGTCCCTTCCCGTCGGCTCGGTCCGCTACGGCGTCATGGTCGCCGAGGACGGCGTCGTGATGGACGACGGCGTCACCGGCCGGTTGACCGACGAGTTGTATTTCATGACCACCACCAGCGGGGGGGCAGGCCGGGTCTATGAATGGGCTGAGATGTGGCTTCAGACCGAGAAGCCCGACTTCGAGGTCTTCGTCGATCCCGTCACCGCGGCATCCACGTCGATCAACGTCGCCGGACCCAAGGCCAGGGAACTGTTGAGCCGGCTCACCTCGGCGAGCGGTCCCGGCGCACTCGATTGTTCGAACGACGCATTTCCGTATCTCCGGGTGCGGGTCGCAACCGTGGCCGGCGTTCCCGACTGCATCGTCTGGCGGATCGGATTCACCGGCGAACTGTCCTATGAGCTCCACGTCCCGGCCGGCTTCGGCATCCACGTGTGGAAGCAGCTGATGGCGGCCGGCGCCGATCTGGGATGTGCTCCGTTCGGCCTGGAGGCCCAGCGGATCATGAGGCTCGAGAAGGGCCACTTCATCGTCGGACAGGACACCGACGGGCTGACCAAGCTCCCCACGACCGGACTGGCCGCCCTCGCCAAGCTCGACAAGCCGGACTCGGCCGGCAAGCCCGAGCTCTCCTGGTCGCACGACGCCGACGCCAGGGGCGAGCTCCCGCGTCTCGTACTGCTCGAGCCGACCGACCCGGCCATCGTGCCATCCGAGGCATGCCAGATCGTCGGCACGGGGACCAACGAGATCGTGGGTCGCATCACGTCGTCGAGGTACTCGCCGACCCTGGCGCGCTCGATCTGCCTGGGCCAGGTCAGCAGCGCGCTCGCCAAACCCGGTATGGAGGTGACCATCGTGTTGACCGACGGCGAGCGCACCACCGCCACCGTCCGGGCGGAGCACGCCTTCTTCGACGAGAAGGGGGTCCGGGTCCGTGGCTGAGAACCACCTCGTTCCACGGTCCCAGGTGCCCGCCTTCGACGTCGTCGACGGAACGGTGGTTCTGGTCGATCGCTCCGATCTCGCCAAGGTGGTCGTGAAGGGGGCACCCGGCTCCAATCTGGCAGTCCAGTTGGCCGGGGTGCGACCGGGCCGTTCCGTTCTGCGCGGTTCGGTCCGGATCGGCCGGGTGCGCCCCGACGAATGGCTCTATCTCGGTCCGTCGCTGACCGTCGCCGTCGCCGTCGCCGAACTCGACCTGACCGGTCACACGGCGGTGACCGATGTGACCCACGGGCGGGCGGTCATCTCGATCGGGGGCCCCGATGCCCGCACGCTCTTGGAGCGCACCTGTGCGCTCGATCTCTCCGATCTCATGTTCCCCGTGGACGCGATGGCCACCGCCCGGGTTGTCGAGGTCCGGTGCGATCTGATCCGGGTTGCCGAATGGGAGTACCTGATCGTGTTCGACCGAAGCTACGCCGAGTACGTCGCGTCGGCCCTCGCCGAACTCCAGACAGAGTTCCGGTGACCGGTGGACCGGACCCGGCTACTGGGCCGCCCGAGCCTGGTCCAGCCAGCGGTCGACGTCGCTGCGGTTGGCTTCGATCCACTCGGCGGCGTGCCGAGCAATGTCCTCGGGGGTGTTCTCACCGGCCAGCATCTTGACGTTCTGAAACGAGACGTCGAGCACGCTGATACGAACGAGTTCCAAGAGCCGGGCCGCCACCGGCTCGTCGGTCAGGAAATCATTGCGAGCGGTGACCACGATGTCCGATGGGCTGAATCCCATCGTGCACGGATCGATCCGGCAGTGCTCGCCCGGCAGGTCCGCCGGTTCGGACTGGGACGGCTCGGGGTTCAGGACCCCCAGCCAGATCACGTCCTGACCGGGCCGGAGCTGGGTGATGAAGGGCCCGGGCGTCCAGACGTAGGCGAGCACCGGTTGGCCGGCGCCGGCGCGGGCCACCTGCTCGGCGAACAGTTCGCTGTGGATTCCCTTGTTCTGTACGAGCACGTCTTCCCAGGCGTTCAAGGTGATCAGCTGGTCGATCGCCTTCTCGCACCCCCAGCCCACATCGCAGCCGGCGATCTCGGCCCGGCCGTCTCCATCGGTGTCGAACTCGGCCCGAATGTCGGGATTCCCGGCGATGTCGTCCAGCGTGGTGATTCCGAGCCGGTCAGCGGTCGGGATGTCGACGAGAAACCCTTGAAGTCCACCGGCGGGCATCTGGGCTCCGACGTATTGCACGAGATCACCGACTCGGGTGCCATCGGCCGTCGTGTCGTCGAAGAACTTGGTATGGACGATCGGCCAGCTGTTCGCCCAGAAATCGTAGGTTCCCTCGGCCAGCGCCGGGTAGAACTCCTCGGGCGCCAGCTCCCCGCCCCGGTCGACCTCGTAGCCGAGTTCGGTCAGAAGCTGGGCATAGATCTCAGCCTGCATCGCTCCGCTGGACCAGTTGGCTCGAGCCATCGAGATCGGGCCCCGGTCGACGTCCTCCACCGACTCCGAGGCGGTGTCGTCGAACGACAGCGGCGCGTCGGCGTCGTCGTCCGCAGCCGGTTCCGCCAACGGGTCGTCGAAGGGTGCTCCGTCGGCCACCAGCGCGCCGTTGGGTCCCGCCCCGACGGTCGTGCCGGCGCACGACGCCAGCAGCAACGAAATGACGGCGAGAAGCACCCATCCGGCTCGAGAGGAAGATCGATGGGACTGCGACGCCGTTCTCACCACTTCGTACGCTACTGCACCGTCGGCTCCGGCAGGTGCCACGAAGCCCTAACGGGTCAGCCCGATGCCCGCCGCAGCGGCGAAGTCGCGGGCGACGGCGGTCGGTTCGAAGGTTGTCGCCGCATATGCCCGACCGAGCTTGCCCATCCGTCGCATCCGATCGGGATCATCGAGCAGGTCCCGAATCGCAGCCGCCGCCCGGTACACATCTGGCACGACCACGCCGGCACCGACCTTCTCCACCAGCCGGGCCGATGGGTTCTCGGCGTTCATCAGGGCCACCACCGGACGGTCGGCGCAGAGGTAGGACAGGATCTTGGAGGGAACCAATGCCTCCGACGCCCGATCGTCCAGGGTGCCCAGCAGCACGTCGGCCGATGCCAGCACATCGGCCAGCTCCCCGAGCGGCTGGAAGTCGAAGAAGTGGATGTTCGGGTGGCCGGTGAGCTCAGGCCGGCGGCGCAGGGCCTCGACGCCCGGTCCGGCGGCGACGATCACCATGTCGACGTCCCCGTTGGCGGTGATCATCAGCGCCAGGGCGGCCACCTCGTCGGGACGGTGTTCGATCCCGAGGCGGCCGCTGTAAAGGACACGGCGCCGTTCAGGGTGCAGACCGTGGCGCGTGGACCAGTGGTTGATGCGATGGCGGTTCGGCAGATACCGGAGCGGAGCCCAGTTCGGCAGCACGGCGACGTCGGAAGCATCTCCGTCCCTGGCCTCGATGGCGAAGTCGGCGAACCCCTCCGAAATGGCGATCACCCGGTCGGCCGACGCCGCCACGCGACGCTCCAAGGCGTTGAACAGTCGGGCCGGAAGCATCCGGGCGCCCGGGATGGCCGCCAGATCCGACTGGAGTTCCTGCAACCAGAGCACGACAGGTAGCCGTTTGCTCTTGGCGGCGGCCTGAATGACCACCGCCGCCGTGGCCGGGACCTGACACAGCACCACCGATGACTCGGGCGGGGCCGCTCGAACCAGTCTGGCGACCGCCCACCCGAACTGCTGCTCATCGCGGAACTTCTGGCGCAACCTGGACTGGCTGACCGGGCGGCCCAGGTCGATGTCGTGGAGGGTCACGCCGTCGTGGTGAGCATCGGAGAAATCACCGTGCGGATTCGCCCGGTTGGACGAACTGAAGACGTAGCCGACCGACACCCCCAGCCGCTGCAGCGACACCGCCAGGTCAGCGGTGAACGGGTGACCCCCGTAGTCGACGAGCAGAACAGCCGCACTGGAGTTCACCTACCCACTGTATTCATTGTCCTCGCTCCTTCTTCATTGTCCTCTCCTTCGCTGCGCTCGTCGCTCAGTAGAGCAAGAACGCTCAGCGTCGGTGGGCCCTCCGGCGCTGACTCCGGTTCGTGACGGTCCGTACAGTCGCTGATCAGGCGAGTGAAAGGGCGCAACAAGGTGGTTTCAGCGTTGCATCGTGGGAAAGCGGTTCTGTCGTTCTTGGTCCTGCTGGGCGTTCTGGTGGTCCCGACATCCGCGTCGGCGGAGATCGGCAACAACAACGACCTCCCCTACGGCGTGTCCGGCCTGGCGACCGGCACGCAGACCGACAGCATCGAGACCAAGGTGTGGGCCATCGAGCAGATCGGCTCCACGGTCTACGTCGGCGGCCGGTTCCTCCAGGTGACCGACGGTCAGAGCAGTGTCAGCCAACCGTATCTCGCCGCCTTCGACGCCGTGACCGGCGACTACATCGACACGTTCACTCCCGTCTTCGACGGCGCCATCTATGCCCTGCAGGCGTCCCCCGACGGGTCACTTCTGTTCGTCGGCGGTGACTTCGATACCGTCAACGGTCAGGCCATCGACGCCCTCGTCGCTCTCGATCCATCGACCGGGATGGCCGACACGTCGTGGAGCGGTGACATCAACGGCTCGCCGGTCGTGCGAAGCCTCGACATCGTCGGCAGCTGGCTTTACGTGGGAGGCAGTTTCACCAGCGTCGTCTCCAGCTCCGGCAACAACGCCGCCTGGCGAGCGCTGCGCTTCGACATCACCACCGGCGGCCACGACGTCTCGTGGCGTCCGGTGGTTCTCGGCGGCTCGGTCTGGGGGATCGCTGCGAGCCCCGACGCCGACCGGGTGTACTTGGCCGGTTCGTTCACCTGGGTGAACGGTGTCGGCGCCACCGGCGGCTTCGCGGCGCTCGAGGCCTCGAGCTCCGATCTGGCCGCCGGAGTCCAGGATCTCCAGGTCAACACGGCCAACGCCAACCGCCAGTACCTCTACGACGTGGTCGTCGCCAATGGCCTGGTCTGGGTGGCCGGCAGCGAGCACTTCGTGCAGGCGCTCAACGAGTCGGATCTCTCGATCAACTACTTCCACCTCGCCCATCCCCGCGGCGACTACCAGGACCTCGAGATCGTCGGCGACCGGGTCTACGCCGGGTGCCACTGCAGGGCGAATGCCGTGATGGAGTCCGCGCAGGGGGTGATCTGGTTCCCGAACCCGCCGGCCGGCGAGAGCGATGCGCCGATCCTCGAGACCGGTCCGACGACGTGGGTGGCGGCCTTCGACGCCATCACCGGCGAATGGATCGAGAGTTTCGTCCCCGATGCCACCGCCGAGCAGGCCGGCGTGTGGGCCATCCACGGCGATCCCTACGACTGCGTCTGGTTCGGTGGCGACATCACCACCTCTGGTGGTAAGTCCGTCGATTCGTTCATCCGGTTGTGCGAGGCCGGCTCGGTCGACAACGAGCGGCCGTCGGTGCCCGGGGCCGCCCAGGTCCAGGGCATCGGTCCGGACTCCATCGATCTCGCCTGGAACGCCTCGACCGACAACTTCGGGGTGACCGGCTACCGCATTTTCGACGCCTCCGACGACTCCATCCTGGCCGAGGTGCCGGGCACGGCGGCCACGCTGGCGCCACTGGTCCCGGGCACCTACACCGTCTACGTGAAGGCGTTCGACGCACAGCAGAACCAGAGTTACCGGTCGGGATTCACGACCTTCGAGATCACCGGGGCCGCGGCTGACACCGAGCGTCCGTCGGTACCTGGTAGCCCGATCCCCGTGTCGATCGGCGCCGACTGGGCGACGCTCCAGTGGAACGCATCCACCGACAACGTCGGCGTCGCCGCCTATCGCCTGATCGATGCGTCCGACGGATCGACAGTCGTCGAGACGCCGGACACGACCGCCACCCTCGACGCCCTGGTGGCCGGCACCTACACGTTCCACACCAGGGCGGTGGATGCAGCCGGCAACGTGTCCTACCGGTCCGGAAATCGGACCTTTGAGATCTCCGGGGTCGTTCCCGACACCACCCGGCCATCGGTCCCCGGTTCAGCGCAGGTTCTCAGCCTCGGTCCGGACTCGGTCAACCTCGCCTGGAACGCGTCGACCGACGACGTCGGCGTGGCCGGCTACCGGATCTATGACGCAGCCGGCGGCTCGATCCTGGCCGAGGTATCGGGCACGGAGACCACGCTGACCCCGCTCGGACCGGCCAGTTACACGGTGTACGTCAAGGCGTTCGACGCTGCCGGCAACGAGTCGTATCGCTCCGGCTTCACGACCTTCGAGATCACGGGAACCGCCCCGGACACCGAGCGTCCGACGGTTCCCGGCGCCCCGCAGATCGTCTCGATCGTCGACGGCACCGTCGAGTTGACCTGGATACCTGCGACCGACAACGTGGGCGTGGCCGGGTATCGCATCTACGACTTCGCCGACAACAGCGTCCTCATCGAGACCGCGACCAACAGCGCGCTGCTCGAGGGATTGGTCGTTGGGATCCACGAGGTGTACGCCAAGGCGCTCGACGCTGCCGGGAACGAGTCGTACCGCTCCGGGTTGCGGACGATCGTGATCGACTGAGGGGGCTGTGGACGTACTCGCTAGCCTCGGCCCCCATGGTCGCGTCTGCAACGAAGTACCCTCTGAGCCCCAAAGAAGAGATCGTCCTCGGCGCCGTCGCGGCGTCGGTGCGAGGACGTCGGCGGGTCCACGGATACCCGCTGGCGCAGGAGATCGCCGCCCTGCGCCCCCGTCATTTCTCGATGAACTATGCCACGCTGTACCGCGTCCTCAACCGATTGGAGCAGAAGGGTTACCTCACCTCCCAACTCGCCAAGCCCGGGTCCCACCCTGGCCGGAGCCGGCGAAGCTACGGGGTCTCGCCCGAAGGTCGGCGGGTACTGAAGCGGTCCGAGGTCGCCGTCAAACGCGACCAGGACGGCGCTCTGTACGTCGAGTTCTGACCGGACCTGCCGGCGGTCATCGAGGCTCCGGTTCGAGCAGGAAATCCACCAGCGACCAGAGGCCGATGCCGAACAGCTCCCAGCGCGCCGGCCCATCCGGCTCGCGGCCGTTCGGGAATCGCCGGCCTTGATTCCCATGCTCGCCGAATCGTTGTTACCCTTGGTAACAACACGGGGTACCACGACGCAACTCCCGCCAGCCGACCGGGTGGGTGGATGGATCACCGAAGCCACACACCCGGTCATGGCGGCGGCCGGGAATCCCTCGACAGTGCACCGTTCGCCGCCGAGAGGCAGGACGGTGTGCTCCGGCCAACCGAAGGCGTCGGCGTAGCAGATCGGCGCACGGCTGGTCGCCAGCCCCCTTGCATCCCTGGCAAGCTGAACCGGTGTGCGCCGCCCACCCCCTCGCCGACGCCGTCGCCATCTGCCCGCCCGGACTCGAGACGGTGTGTGCCTCCGAGCTGGCGGCGCTCGGCCTCCGACCAGGACGAGCGGCGGGTGGCGTGGTGCCATTTCGCGGATCGTCCCGGGCCGTGTACTCCGCCAACCTGTGGCTCCGGACGGCCACAAGAGTTCTGGTGAGGATCGCTCGCTTCCGGGCGACGGACTTCGCGCATCTCGAACGGCGGGTCGGCGAACTCGACCTCGCTCCCTATCTGGCCGGCGAATCGGCGCCTCGGTTTCGGGTGAGCGCCCGTCGAAGCAGCCTGTTTCACACCGAGGCCATCGAGGAGCGCCTTCACCGTGTGCTCGGGCCGGCCCGGCAGTCCGACGACGAAGTCGAGCAAGTTTTCGTGGTCCGAATCGAGCGGGACGCCGTGACCTTCAGCGTGGACACCACCGGGGAGCCGCTGCACAAACGGAGCTGGAGGTCCGAAACGGTGGCCGCCTCCCTCCGGCCGACCCTGGCCGCCGGCGCAGTTCTGCTCTCGGGATCCGAGGGGGTCACCGAGATCGTCGACCCCTTCGCCGGGGCTGGCACGCTGGTCATCGAGGCCGGGCTCATCGCCTCTGGACGGCCACCCGATGGCCGGCGGCGGTACCGGTTTCACGACTGGCCGTCCTTCGAACCGGGTACCTGGGCCTCGGTCACCGGCGCGGCTGCCTCTCGCCTGGAGCGGGCAGCGGCCACTGCCCAACCCCGTTTGGTCGCACTGGACCGTGACCCGATCGCCGTTCAGCGGGCAGCGGCCAACGCCGCCCGGATCGGGATCGATCTCCACTGCGAGGTCCGAATGGTCGGCGAGCTGCCCGGCCACGACGGCCCCGCGCTGGTGATCACGAACCCGCCCTACGGGAAGCGGTCGTCCCTCGGAGGGCGAGGCGCCGAGCGGTTGTACCGGCGACTTGGACAGGTGGTGCGGGAGCGCCGGCCACAATCGTCGCTGACGGTGATGGCTCCGGGGGATCTGGCGACGATCGACCGGCGGTTGCGAACGCTGGCGACGGTGAGCAACGGTGGATTGACGGTGCGAATCGCCGGATTCAGTCCCCGGGGGTGAGGAACCCCAACGGGTCTCCGTCCCGGTCGAGCAGCCGGTACCCGCCCGCCGCCGCCTCCACGCTCGCTGCCCGCTCCAAGAGCGTGACCGCCCGGTCCACCCGGTCGGCCTGAGCCGGGGAGCACCGGCTGATGTCCCGCCCCGGGAGCGAGAACGATGTCGGGTCTCCGCCGGGACCGAAGGTCAACGAACCCAGCACCCGGGCGCAGTCGCTGCGGGCGTCGACCGTTGCAGTGTCCTCGACGATGTCGAGGACCAGCTCGGTTCCCTCAAGCAACCAGACACCGTCGATGGAAGACGGTCCGGCCGCGCCGTCGACGGTCGTCGTCGAGCTCGTCGCAGACCCGCCGCAGCCGGCGACCACGCTCAGGATCAGCGCGCCGGCGATGCCACGGATCGTCACCGGGCCATGATCGCACGTCGGACCCCAATCGACGCAGGGGCGACTAGGTTGGGCGCATGAAACGTCGCGGTTTCTTCGGGCAGATGTCGGACCAGACCGAGGACCGATTCGCTGACGTGCCACCCCCTCCGCGGCCGGTGGCAACCATCGAGCAACCAGGCTCGGCGAGTCCTGAGTCCCGACCGACCGCGCACCACACCGATCAACCCGGCGGGTCGACCCCGGGGCTCGTGTCGGCCCACCACCGGCTCTATGCGGCCATCGCCCGCGGCCTGCCCGCCCCGCGGACAACCCCGAAGACCTTCGGCGATCTCTTGAAGAACGTGATCTGGCCGATCGAGAACGCCCTCGACAGCGCCATGATCGACGCTGCCGCCCGGCTCGGCGCACTCGAGGCCCTCCAGGCCGGATGCACCACCGTGATCGACCATCACGCCAGCCCCCGGGCGATCGACGGATCGCTGTCGCTGATCGCCCGCGCGTGCGCCGACGTCGGCATCCGGGTCGTGTGCTCCTACGCCGCCTCCGACCTCAGAGGCCCGGACCGGGCCCGCGCCGGGTTGGAGGAGTCCCGCCGGTTCATCGAGGCGGGCGGCCGGGGCATGATCGGCGTCGACGCGTCCTTCACCGCCGGACCCGACACCATCGATCTGGCCATCGGAATGGCCACCGACCTCGGGGTCGGTCTGCACGCCAAGGCGGCCGAGGGCATCGCCGACGCCGGCGGTGGGACCGACCTCGTGCGCCGCTCCAAGGACTCCTGGGTGCTCGCCCACGGTGTCCACCTGCCCGACGGCCTCGAGATCGCCGGGACGATCGCCCACTGCCCCCGGTCGAACATGGACCGGGGCGTCGGGTACGGCATGCCCAGCCGGTTCGGGCAGCGGGTGGCGCTCGGCACCGACGGGTTCGGCGGTGATCTCCTCGAGGAGTTCCGGCTGGCCTACGCCCGGCTTCGGGAAATCGACGTCGGTACGAGTCCCCGGTTGCCATGGAGCTGGCTCGAGGCGGGGTGGCTGCTGGTTCCCGAGGCCCGTCAGGATCGGGTGCGGTGGTCCTTGCGCGAGGTCGAGCCGGAGTACTTGGTGGCCAACACCGGGATCCATCCGGCGGCGGTGATGGTCGGCGGCAGGACCGTCCTCGCAGATGGCCGCCCGACGCTGGTCGACGCCGACGAGATCCGGGCCAAGGCCGCCGAGCAGACCCGCCGCCTGGTCAGCCGCCTGTAGTGACACCACAGCCTCGGTGGGGCAGACGAGCAGGACCATGACACTCCTCCCGACCTCGGTCGCCGGGATGAAGCGTGCTGCGACGAGCCTTCTCGTCCTGGCGGGTGTCGTGTTCGTGCTTGCCCGCATCGGAGAGGACGGCCGGCCCTGGCTCGGGTTTGTCCGGGCGACCGCCGAGGCGGCCATGGTCGGTGCACTCGCCGACTGGTTTGCCGTCACCGCGCTGTTCCGCCATCCGCTGGGCCTCCCGATCCCGCACACGGCGATCATCCCGCGGCGCAAAGCCGAGATCGGTCGCAGCCTCGGAGAGTTCGTGCGGGATCACTTCCTCACCGAGGAGAATCTCACCCGGTTGATGCGGGAAGAGGGTCTGGGCCGGGAGTTGGGCGCGGCTCTCGCCCATCCGTTGACGGCGGCCCGGATCGCCGAACAGCTGGCCGCGGTGATCCGGGGGATCACCGAAGTTCTCAACGACGAGCTGGTGCAGAGCGGCTTGGAGCAGCACGTCTTCGAACGGCTTCGCGCCGTGCCTGTGTCACCGCTGGCCGGGAAGGCCATCGATTGGGGCATGGCCGGCGGTCACCACGAGGTGCTGGTCGACTCGACCCTCGTGGGGCTGGCCCGGTTCTTGAACGACAATCGGGAGACGTTCCGCCGGCGCCTCAAGCAAGAGTCGCCGTGGTGGGTGCCCGAGGCGGTCGACGACCGGGTGTTCGAGAAGATCTACGAGGCGGTGAACCGCTTCGTCGACGAGGTGGGCGGCAACCGAAACCACGAGCTCCGGCATCAGCTCAACGAGCGCACCTACCGGCTGGCCGAGCGACTCAAGACAGCTCCCGAGCTGGAGGCACGCGGTGAGGAGCTCAAGGACGAGATTCTCTCCAACGCCGAGGTCCGGGTGTGGGTGGGTGGCCTCTGGACCCGGATCAAGGCCGGTCTGGTCGAAGCGACCCACGATCACGAGTCCGAGCTTCGGGTGCGAATCCAGGAGGCGATCGTGGAAGCCGGCGAGGCCATTCAGAACGATCCCGTGTTGCAGCACAAGATGGAGATGTGGATCGGGGAGGCGGCCGGCTATGCGGTGTCCCAGGGTGGAGGTGACGCCGTGGTGAACCTCATCTCGGGCACGGTGGACCGCTGGGATGCAGCCGAGACCACCGAGCTGATCGAGATCAAGGTCGGGCGTGACCTCCAGTTCATCCGGATCAACGGCACCATCGTCGGCGGGACCGCCGGCCTGGTGCTCTACACGATCTCGGAGCTGTTGGCGTGAAGGCGTCCACCACGCTGCTCGCCGGATTGCTGCTGGCGACCGCCGCATGTGGTTCGGACGGGCCGGCGGCTCCGGCGACCGTGCCACCGGGACCGATGAACGGGGTCGAGGTCCGGGTCGGCGGATCGACCGCTTCCACCGATCGGATCATGAGCGCCTTCCTGGTCGTCGCCTTCACCGAACGGGGCGCGAGTGTCATCGACCGATCCAACACCGACGGAGACGCCCTCAACCGGGACGACCTGGTGGCCGGACGGCTCGATGTGGTCCCCGAAGACCTGACGACGGGCTGGACCATCCATCTCGGTCGTACCGAGGAGTTCGACCGTGTGACGGATCTGGCGGCGGCGCTTCGTGAGGCCGACCGGGAGAACGGCATCGAATGGTCCGACCACTCGAGTTTCGACGACGCTCTGGCTCCTGTCGCCGGCGAGGATCTGGCGGTGGACGACGAGGGCCGTCCGATCACCATGGAGCAACTCGCCCTGCGCATCCAGGCCACCCCCGACATCTTGGTCTGCGTGGACCGGCCAACGCTCCGGAGCCCCGACGGGCTGGTCCGCTTCGAGCGGGCGGTCGAGTTCACGATCCCGGTCGACCAGCTGCTCACCGTCGACGCCGACCCGCTGCAGACGGTCACCGACGGCGAGTGCGCGGTCGGCTTCGCTCCAGCGACCAGCGCTCCGCTGGCGGGCGGTGACCTCGTCGTCATCGACCGTCTCGATGACTCGGCTACTCCGCCGCTGGTGTTCCCGCCGAGGAACTCGGCCTACATGTTCGACACCGACTTGTACCGGGCCGAGGGGGAGTGGCTGGCGCCGTTCATCGAGGCGCTGATGGTGACGCTGGACCGCAGCACGATGACCGAGCTACGCCACCGCCTCGCCGAGGGCCAGGATCCGCTGGCGATCGCTCGTGCGCACCTCGAGTCGGCAGGGCTGATGCCGTGAGCACCGGGCGCTTCGCTCCGAGCCCGACCGGTGAGCTCCATCTCGGGAATCTGCGCACCGCCCTGGCGTCGTGGATCGACGCACGAGCACGGGATGGGAGCTGGCTCATCCGATTCGAGGACCTCGACCTGGCCGTCGCCGATCGTGACCAGGGGCAGCGTCAGCTCGCCGATCTCGCCGCGCTGGGGCTGGAACCCGATGCCACCGCGATGTGGCAGTCCGACCACCTGGAGCGGTACCAGGCGGTGATCGCCGGGTTGGAGGCGAGCGGCCGGACCTACCCGTGCTTTTGCACCCGGCGGGAGGTTCGGGCGGCGATCGAGGCGGCGGCCAGCGCCCCGAACGGGTCGACCGATCACCGGTACCCCGGGACCTGTGCCCGCCTGTCGCCTGCTGACCGCAGCCGGCGACGAGATGAACGAACCCCGGCCCTGCGGTTCCGGGCCGGTGTCACCCACGTCGAATTCGACGATGCCCACTACGGCCCCCAAGCCCATCCGGTCGACGACTTCGTGATCAGGCGAAGCGACGGCGTGCCGGCCTACAACCTGGTGGTGATCGTCGATGATCACGCATCCGGTGTCGACACGGTCGTGCGGGCGGCCGATCTGTTGCCCTCGACGGCGCGTCAGCTGATGCTGGCTCGGGCCCTGGGTCAGCCCGACGTGCGGTATGCGCACGTCCCGCTGGTGGTCAACCGGCGCGGGGACCGGCTCGCGAAACGCGACGGCGCGGTCACCCTCGGCGAGCTCGTCGGCGAAGGCTGGCGAGCCCGAGACGTGCTGGCGGTGCTGGCCCGTTCGATGGGGCTGGCCGGCGCTGGTGAGCGGCCCGGGCTGGCCCAGCTCGTCGACCGCTGGAGTGGCGGCGGCGTCGCCGTGGACCGGTGGCGAAACGTCTGGCCTGGCGTGCTCAGCGACGCAAGGCCGGATCTGATTGCATCGCCCGGGTCCGAACGGTGAAGACCGATGCTCCACTCAGGACACCCCCACGGGCGAACAACCGGCCGAACTGCCAGTTGGACAACCCCAGCTCCGGTTGTCCGAGGGCGTACTGCCCGTCCACCCAGCGCGTGAACCCGTCGCCGACGAACGGGGCGTCGATCACGTCGTAGAAGCGGTCCTGCTCGGTGCGATCCTCTGAGATCAGGGAGGCAGCGAACCGGGGCGACTGCCGGTTGAACTCGGCGACCGCCTCCTCCACACTGGCGACCTTCACCAGGGTGATCTCGGGGGAGTCCTCCCATTCCCACTCGATGCCGAGGGAGTCGGCGCCGATCGGCTCGGCGCGAGTCTCGATCACCTCACCCTCTGACCTGGAGATCTTGACCTCTTCGGTGAACCAGGTCGGTGGCGCACCGGACTCGGCTCCTTCCACCACATGGATCTTCGGGTTCGTGCCCCGCTCCCGTGCGGCCGCCTCCAGACCGGCGATCACCCGGGGCGCCAGCTCGTCGAAGCGATCGGCCAGCACGCAGACCGTGTTCACCGTATTGCAGACCTTGCGGTCCAGGGACGTCGAGACCACCTGCTCCAGACGGGCCGGATCGCACTCCTTCCCGGTGACGATCCACGCTCCTCCGGTTCCGTGAAGGCTCACCGGCGTGCCCGTCTGCTGGGCGACCGAGCCGAGCTGGGTCACGGCCGGGCCGCTTCCCCGGGCGACGGCGAGGGCGAGGCGGCGATCGGCGAACATCGCCCACCCTGCCGACCGCTCTGGCGAGGCGACCAGGCTGGCGGTTCCCTCGGGGAGCCCGGCGTCGGAGAGGGCTGGATCGAGGGCGTGTTCGACGATCGCTCGGGCCGTGCCGAGCGCGGCGGAACCGATCCGGAACACCACCGTGTTCCCGGTCCGCAGGACCCCGCACGCGTCAGCGAAGACGTTGGGTCTTCCTTCGAACACGAACCCGACCACGCCGAGCCCGGCGGTGCGCAGCTCGACCGACCAGCCCGGGTGATCGAGCCGCTGGAGTATTCGGTCGCGAGAACTCGGCGTGTCCCGCCACAGGCGGAGCCCGGTGATCATGTCGTCTCGCATCTTCTGGCTGAGCACGAGGCGGGTGACGCTCCGGCCCCTGGCCCGGGCGGCTGTCACGTCGGCCTGGTTGGCCTCGGCGATCGGAGCGAAGGAGTGATCGTCGGCGAGCAATGCCGCGAAGTGGTCGAAGAACCGGCTGATCGACGCATCGCCGACGGCGCCCATCTTGCTGAACGCGCCGGCAGCTCGGCCAACCGCCCGGGCGGCCACCGCCTGCACGGAGGCGGGCACGTGCAACAGGTCGCCGGTCGTGTTCACGACGATCAGGTGATCCCCCGGCTCGAAGGACTCGGCCAGCGCTTCGGACACGATCGCAGTTCGATTCCCTGCGAAGGGGATGAGCTGTCCCGCGGTCAGCGTCTCGAGCGGTGCGGTCGACGTTGCCATGGTGTGAGTATGCCAGCGTCACCGCTGTGGCAGCCTGAGAGGATGCACCGCCGCTCGTTTCTCGCTTCGCTGGCGGCGTCCCTGGCCGTCGGCTGTGACGCCCCTGAGCGGGCCAGCGGGACACCCAGCACGGAAGCGATCACCGGCTCGACCATGTCACCGACCACGTCCTCCACGACCCCGCCGGTGACGGCCGCCGTCGCCGGCCCGGCGCCATCGCTGACCGCCGACCCGTACCCGCTGGGCGTGGCGAGCGGAGATCCCGACTCGACCTCGGTCGTGTTGTGGACCAAGGCCGGCGCTGCAGATCCCACCGTCGACGTGCCGATGGCGTGGGACGTGGCCACGGACCCCGGGTTCACTTCCCTCGCCGCCTCGGGGAGGGCTGTCGGTCGAGCGGTCGACGGGCAAACCGTGCGGGTGATCGTCGACGGTCTCGACCCCGGCCGGCGGTTCTGGTATCGGTTCAGGATCGGGGACGCAGCGTCGGCGAGCGGACGGACACGGACGCTGCCGGCCCAGGGTGCGGCGTCATTCGGACTGGCCTTCGGTTCCTGCCAGGCCCGTGACGACCCCGATCTGTGGGACCACCACCTCGGGCTGGCGGCCGACCCCGACGTCGATCTGATCGTCTGGCTCGGGGACTTCATCTACGACCGGGGGGCCGCCACCTTGGACGAATATCGCCTGCGCTATGCCGAGTGCCGCGGGGACCTTCGGCTCCAGGCGAGCTCGGCGGCCCATCCGTGGGTGTGCACCTGGGATGACCACGAGGTCGCCAACGACTACGACGCCTCGGTGGATCCCGAGCGCCGCATGGCCGGCTACACCGCCTGGTGGGAGCACCAACCGACCAGGCTCCCGCGGCCGACCCGGTCCGGTCTGGCCGTGCATCGGGCCGTTGACATCGGAGACCTGGCCCGGGTCCTCCTGCTCGATTGCCGGCAGTACAACACAGCCGGAACGGTGCTCGGCGACGCCCAGTGGTCCTGGCTGGCCGAGTCGGTCGATCATGGCGCCCGCCACACGATCCTGGCCAGCCCGGTCGTCGTCAGCCCGCTCGGCGTTGGCGAGCTCACACCGCCGTACGCGTTCGAGGCCCATCCAGCCGACGCTGAGCGCCTCGCCCGGCTTCTCGCCGCTGCGCCCGGTCCACTGATCGTCAGCGGCGATCTCCACCTCGCGATGGAGCTGGCCTTCACTGAGACGATCACGGAGTGGATGGCACCCCCGCTCAGCTCCCCGTTCCCCGACGAGTACGCCGAGCTGGTGCCCTTCCTGCCCCTCGTCTCGCCGGCCGTCCGCTCCGCCGAGGTCCGCACCGGCTACCTCCACGTGGAGGTGTCGCCCGGCGCCCTCACGCCGAGCGCGCGTTGACATCAGCGGCCGGTGGCTGCAGAGGCATGGCCGCTGACCGCCACCACCTGGCGCCGTCCCTGATCGTGTTCGGTAACGACGACGTCTGCGACTCCACGCGCGTCGAGCATGCCGCCGAACGCCTCGGCCTGCTGCCCGGTCCACCCGTGGCTGGC
>JBFGLT010000034.1:0-21990 GCA_041576015.1 Acidimicrobiales bacterium | reverse complement strand
TGGGAATCGCCCGCGGCCCCGATGCCGGGGGAACCACCGGCCACCATGGAGCAGGCCATGCCGACCGGGGCGGTGTTCCAACAAGGGGTTGACGCCCTCCTCGACGACCCGTCGAGCCGCACCGACTCGGGCCTCGTGCGTCGGGACCGTTCGAAGAACCATGCCCCACCCAACGAGGGTCGTGCCATCACCGGAGGTCCTGCCGCTGCGCCGGTGGCTCCAAGTTCGCGCAGCCCAGAAGAGATCCGCAACATGCTTGCCCGCTACCGAGACGGCTTGAAGGGCCGTCCGGACGGCAGCGCCACCTAGCCAGCCAGGAGAGTCCGAAATGACCGGATTGAGCAACCAAGCAAACAACGTCAACTGGTTGGTGAGCAACTTCGTTGAGCGTGTTCCCGGCGTCACCGAGGCTGTCGTAGTGTCGAGCGACGGGCTCCCGATCGCCGCCTCCCATGGGCTGGACAGGGACGCCGTCGACCGCTTCGCAGCAGTCTCCTCCGGCCTGATCGGTCTCGCCTACGGCGCCGCCGGCCGCTTTGGTGGCGGAGCGGTGACCGAAGTGATCATCGAGATGGAACACGCCTTTCTTTTCGTGACCGGAATCAGCGATGGATCACTCCTGGCCGTCATGGCCACGTCGGCGTGCGACATCGGAATGGTCGGCTACGAAATGCGGGTGCTGGTCGACAAGACCGGTGCAGTCCTCACGCCCGCCCTTCGCGCAGAACTCCAGGCGGCCCTTCCGCGATGACCAATCCCGAACCGGATGCACTCTCGGGGCTGCGTGTACGGCCCTACCTGGTGACCGGGGGTCGGACGCGCAGTGTTGTCGAGTTGCCCCTCGAGTCGATCGTGCGGGTGACACCGGAGGGACAGAAGGCGGTGGGCAGCCTGCTGCTCGAGCGGCGCCAGATCGTCGAGCTCTGCCATCAGCCCCTGTCCATCGCCGAGGTGTCCGCACACCTTCGACTTCACCTCCAGGTGGCCAAGGTGCTCGTCGGCGACTTGGTCCACGCCGGTCACATCGCCACCCACACTGCCACCGCCGAAGCCAATGATCGGCCCGACCTCCAGTTGCTGGAGCGGGTCCTCGACGGTCTCCAATCGCTCTGAGGTTGACATGAGTGCTAATCCCATTCCAGTAAAGATCGTTGTCGCCGGTGGATTCGCGGTTGGCAAGACCACGTTCGTGACCGCTATCTCCGACATCGATCCGCTCACAACCGAGGCGGCCATGACCAAGGTGTCGGAAGGAGTCGACGACTATGGCGATGCCACGTCGAAGAAATCCACCACCGTCGCCATGGACTTCGGCCGGGTAGGCCTCAGCGAGGAACTGGTGCTGTACCTCTTCGGCACGCCGGGTCAGGACCGGTTCCACTTCATGTGGGACGAGCTCGTCCGCGGTGCCATCGGTGCCTGCGTGCTCGTCGACACCGGACGGATCGATCAGTGCTTTCCGGCAATCGACTACATGGAACAGGCAAGCGTCCCGTTCATCGTCGCCATCAACGCGTTCGACGGGATGCTCCGGCATCACCCCGAAGACGTTCGGGAGGCGCTCGACCTGCCCCGCCACATCCCTGTCGTCGTGACCGACGCACGACACCGAGCGGCGGTTCGGGACACGCTCGTGGCGCTCGTGCGGCACGCCATGACGCTCGCCCACGCCGGCTAGGGACGCTGCGCCGCCCACCCACTGCTATCTGGCGGTTAGCCTTGAACGATGGCTGCGATCAGGGAGGATGGCCTGCGCATCCCCCATCCCAGCCGGTTTCCTCCCGATCATCCCGCCTACCCGGAGGTGATCAGCCGGCACGCAGCGGCGTGCGAGCGGGGAGAGCCCGGCTACCTCGACCCGGTCACCGGGCTGTTCGCGATGACGGCGGTGTACCTGGCCGGTCGGCCGTGCTGCGAGCGAGGGTGTCGGCACTGCCCTTATGTCGGCGCCGGTGAGGACTGATCGGTGCGGGCAGGACCTGATCCGGATCGCTTTCCGTTCCTCGACGGCGACGGTGTCCTTGCCTTCGCCCACCGGGGCGGCCGCCGCGTGGCGCCGGAGAACACGGTCGCGGCGTTCGACCATGCGGTGTCGCTCGGCTACCGCTATCTCGAAACCGACGTCCACCGTACCGCCGACGGCGTGCTGGTCGCGTTCCACGATCCGGCGCTCGAGCGGTTCACCGGGGACGATCGCCGGATCGCCGACCTCACTGCGGCCGAGCTCGGCGAGATCGTTCTGACCGGCCCTGATGGGACGGGCCACCGCATACCGACCCTCGACGAGCTCTTGGAGCGCTTTCCCGAGGAGCGATGGAACATCGATCCGAAAGCCGACGACGCCGTCGAGCCGCTCGCCGCCTTGATCGAGTTGCACAGCGCCATCGATCGGGTGTGCATCGGGTCCTTCAGCGATGCCAGGGTTGCTCGCCTGAGGACGCTGCTCGGGCCGCGGTTGTGCACCTCGCCCGGCCCCCGAGCGATCCTGTCGGCGTTGTTGCCGTGGCCCGTCCCCGGTGAGCACCCATGTGTGAGCATCCCAACGACGGTCGGGCACGTGTCCTTGAGCCGGCCGATCGTCCGTCGATTCCAGTCGCAGGGGTATCGCGTGCACGTATGGACGGTGAACGACGTCGACGAGATGCACCGGATGATCGACCTCGGTGTCGATGGCATCATGACCGACGAGTGCGAGCGGTTGCGGGCCGTCCTGGAGGAACGGAACGCCTGGGGGTGACCGAACCGGACGGCTACTCCGGATCGCCGAAATTGGGTGACCGTTTCTCGAAGTAGGCGGCGATCGACTCGAGCTGGTCGGCCGATCCGACCAACCGGCCGATCTCGACCCGTTCGCGCTCGAAGGCCGCCGCCCGGTCGAGGTGACCGGCGTCGGACAACAGCCGCTTGGCCGCCCGGATCGCATCGGGCGACCGGTTGGCGATGTCGGCAGCCAAGGTCAACGCGTCGTCGAGGGGACGGTCTGAGAGTCTCGTCGCCAGGCCCATCGTTTTCGCCTCGGTGCCGGATACCTCGCGCCCGGTGAAGGTCAGGTCCTTCGCCACATCGACGCCCACCAGGTCCACCAGCTGCTGTGTCCCGGTCATGTCCGGAATCAGTCCCCACCGAATCTCCAGGACGCTCAAGGTGGCCTCGGGATGGACGATTCGGAGGTCGGCCCCGAGGGCGAGTTGGATGCCACCGCCGAGCGCATGCCCGTGCACGGCGGCGATGACGGGGACCGGCAGTTCGGTCCATCCGTAGACCGCCTGCTGAGCGAAGTGCGTGATGTGACCCTCGACCACCGAACCGAGCTCGTTGCCGGTTCCGGAGGGATCCTCGGCCATGCCGGCGAACGCCGTGAAGTCGAGACCGGCGCAGAATGCCCGCCCTTCGCCGCTGAGTACCACGGCCCGAACCGAGGAATCCTTGGCCAGCTGATCGGACGCCTCGACCAGGGCTCGGAACATCTCCATGTCGAGCGCGTTCATCTTGTCCGGGCGGTTCAGACGGACATCGGCCACACCGTGGTCGACGTCGATGAGTAGGCGATCACGTAGGTTGGTCGGCACGTCGGGCATGGCGGCCACGGTAACGCCGGGTCACGTGTTCTGAGCGGTCAGACCGCCGTCCACAACCACGACGCTGCCGTTGATGTACGAGGCGGCGGGCAGCGCCAGCGACAAGACGGCATGAGCCACCTCCTCGGGCTCGCCGTAACGTCCGATCGGCACCCTTCGATGGGCGAAGGCGTGTTTGTCGTCCTCGGAGATGGCGGCGGTCATGCCGGTGCGGATCGGGCCGGGCGCCACGCAGTTCACCGTGACGCCCCGCCGGCCCAGCTCGACGGCCAGACCCCGTGTCAGCCCGACAACGCCGTGCTTGGAGACGGTGTAGGGCGTCATGAAGGGCGTGGCTCCCAAACCCTCGGTGGATGCGATGTTGACGATGCGACCTTCACCGTTGCGAAGGAGATCCTCCAAGCAGACCCGTACCAGGAACGTGTACGCCTCCAGGTTCGTGCCGATCGTGGCCGTCCAGGCGGCATCGTAATCGTCGGAGTCGATCGGGGCCGGAATCGACACGCCAGCATTGTTCACCAGGATGTCCACCGGTCCGAGCTCGCTTCGAATGCCGTTGATCGCTGTCGCTGCGGCGGCGTGGTCGGTGACATCGGCCACCCGGCCGGCATGGGCGACGCCGGTGCGCTCGACTTCGTCGGCGACCAGCTCGACACCGCCTGCGGTTCGGTCGATCAAGCCGATCTTGGCGCCCTCGTCGGCGAAGAGATGAGCGACCGCTCGCCCCATCCCCGAAGCTGCGCCGGTGATCACGACGACCCGGTCGCTCACCGTCCGATCGAGCCGGCTCAGCCGAATCGGGGCCTGGTCACTCATGGCGCCGAGCGTACTGTCTCCGGTTCTCGGACGAAGGAGATGATCCCTTCAGTGATGCGCCGCCCCGACCCTCAGTACCCTCAGCACGCCACCAGAACCGGCACCTCGGCAGCGGGGCCCGGCCGCCGCCGTCTGGTGGCGGACTCCTCGTGGCGCACGACACTGGCGACGTCCTGAGTTCGGAACGAAGCGACCCGGCGGCTCCACGGGTCGATCGTGTCTCGGTCCGGGCCGAACAGGAAGAATGTCAGCATCGGGCCCTCCTGGACATACCCGTCACAGGTCACCGAGGCGGTGGACGGACCAGACGTGTGAGCAAAGGTGATCGTGAACGACGCCATGAGAGCGACCCTACGACGATCCCGCTGTGGAGTGATAGGGCCACAACCGGTGAGGATTCGGTGGAAAACGGTCCGGCTGCGGGGGGGGAACCGTCGTGGCCAGCAGATCCTCAAGCACGCGCGGGGTCGTGTCGATGGATCCCTCATGGGCCGATCCTCCGCTCGCTTCGCCGGCGTGCTGATCGGGGTGCTGGCGTTCTGCAGCTGCGCAACCGAGCAGGCTGAGGCTCCGACGTTTCGCGTCACCGTTCCACCCCGAGAGGCGACCACCACGACCGAGCCCGGTCGCCTCGCCTGGATCGGGGAACTCGACCTGACCGCCGCCGAGCAAGATCTGTGTTCGTTCATCGGGTCCCTCGACGCCAGACTCGCCGCCGTCGACGAGCAGAACCGGGTCGCCGCACAGGCGACCGCGCTCGCAGCGGAGGATCGAACCCTGAGCGAACCGATTCGAGTCCGGATGATCCGAGACACGGAACTGGCGAACGTCCGCCGGCTGGCCGGTGTCTTCGCCGGGTTCAGCGAAGGGATCGAACTCCTCGAGAGAATCGAGAATTCGGAGTGGTCGGTGGACAACCTCGCTGCCATCGGCGCCGACATGGAACTCGTGGTCGAGATCGGCGACCAACTTCGGGCCACGATCGATGAACTCGAGCCGCTCGACGCGGCCGAACAGGCGGGGTATGCGGAGCGCACGGGCACCGAGTGGCGGGACCTGTTCACCGAGGCCGAACTCGACGTCTTCCGAGCCGAGCTCGACGACGAGGACACCGGTCTCGGGCTGGTGGACGACGCCCGGGAAGCGATGGATCGTATCGACGACTGGTCCTGGAGGGGCTGCTCGCAGGGTTTCTCCGATTGAGCGTCACCTGTTAGCTTGCCACCCATGTACCCGGGTGCGTTCGCGGCGACGAACCCCGACAAACCGGCCATCGAGATGGCGGCCAGCGGATCGGTCTGCACCTACGCCGAACTCGACGAGCGGGCGAACCGGATCTCCCGGCTGCTTCGATCCTGTGGCGTGGAGGTCGGGGATCACGTCGCCTTCTGCCTGGAGAACCACGAGCAGTTCATTCCGATCGCCTGGGGCTGCCGGTACGCGGGGACGATCTTCACCGCCATCAGTTCACGGCTGACAGCCGACGAGATGGAGTACATCCTCGACGACTGCGACGCCACGGTGTTCATCACCTCGGTGTCCATGGCCGATCAGGCCAGCCGGCTTCTCGGCCGAACCTCGAAGGTGACCCACCGCTTCATGCTCGACGGCACCATCGACGGATACGTAGCTCTGGAGGAGGCGGTGGCATCCTCTCCGGCCGAGCCGCTGCCGGATCGCATCGCCGGCAACGACATGCTCTACAGCTCGGGCACGACCGGTCGCCCCAAGGGCATCAAGCAAGCGCTCCCCGACCAGCCTCTCGAGGGGGCCGATTACCCGGTCGCCCGCATGCAGGTGCTGCTGTTCGGGCAGACCGAGGACTCGGTGTACCTCTCTCCAGCTCCGCTGTATCACGCAGCACCATTGCGCTTCTCGATGGGGTGCCACGTGATCGGATCGACGCTCATCGTCATGGACCGATTCGATCCGGAGGCGTTTCTCGACACCGTGGCCTCGCGCCGGGTGACCCACACGCAGATGGTGCCGACGATGTTCGTGCGGCTGCTCAAACTGCCCCCTGATGTGCGAGCGGACGCTGACGTGTCAAGCCTCCGGGCCGTGGTCCACGCCGCTGCGCCCTGCCCGATCCCGGTGAAGGAGCAGATGATCGAGTGGTTCGGTCCAATCATCCACGAGTACTACGCCGGCACCGAAGGCAACGGAATCGTGTACTGCAACTCGGACATGTGGCTGGCCCACCGTGGCACCGTGGGCCTGCCGATCAACTGCGAGGTCCACATCTGCGCCGACGACGGGACCGAACTGCCGACCGGGGCCGAGGGTGCTGTGTACTTCGGCGGGGGCGCCGACTTCGAGTATCACGGTGACCCGGAGAAGACTGCGATGTCACGGCTCCCGAACGGGTGGTCGACCCTCGGCGACATCGGACGGCTCGACGAGGACGGCTTTCTGTATCTCACCGACCGGAAGGCGTACATGATCATCACCGGGGGAGTGAACGTCTATCCCCAGGAGGCCGAGAACGTGCTCGCGCTGCATCCCGACGTCGCCGATGTCGCAGTGATCGGTGTGCCGCACGACGAGTACGGCGAGGAGGTCAAGGCGATCGTCGAGCCCGCGGCCGATGCTCAGCCGGGACCCGAACTCGAGCGGCGGCTGATCGCGTACTGTCGCCAGCGGCTGGCCGACGTCAAATGCCCCCGGTCGGTCGACTTCCGGGCGTCGTTGCCCCGTCATCCGACCGGAAAGCTCTACAAGCGGCTGTTGAAGGACGAGTACTGGGGGACCGGAGCCTCGGCGCCGCAGTCATGAAGGATGGGAGCGCGTTTCTCCGTTGTTCGGACGGACGCGTCCGCTGGGGTCTCTACGGGGCGGCCGGGATCGTGTTCATTCATTGCGCCGGTGACGGTGAGATCACCGTGCAGCTCCAGAAACGATCGCCGTTCGCCCATGAGGGCGGAACGTGGTCATGTGCGGGTGGCGCACTCGATTCGCACGAGTCACCCCTCGAGGGCGGGCTGCGGGAGGCGTCGGAAGAGGTTGGCCCGATCCCCGAGCCCCTCACCGTTCACGGCCAGTACACGTTCGCCCCAGCCCGCGACTGGAGTTACGTGACCACGGTCGTCGAAGTGCCCCGGCGATTCGGGACATCCCTCAACTTCGAGACCGATGACGTCCAGTGGTTCGACCCCGACGAGGTCGCCGAGCTGCCCCTCCACGGTGGGTTCGCCGCCGCCTGGCCCCACCTCCAGCGCATCATCGAGACGGCGACCGCACCGGTCGACGGTGACCGAGATCCGACCGGTCGTTCTCCCGGACCTGACCGGTGATCGACGCCCGCCGGCGCCAACGGCTGCTGGAGAGGCTGGATCGATGGGTCAGGGGCAGGAACCGAACGTGTTCGGGTAGTCGATCAGCCCGAGCGTGACGGCTCGGTCCTTGTAGGCGCTGAGTTCGGGAAAGCCGTCGAACCAAGCGAACTTCGCCGCCTGGTTGGCGAGATCGACGCCGTACACGTAGGCACTGAAGGATTCGGCAAAGTCCTCTTGCGGGGAGGTGGTGGCGTAGCTGCCGGTGAAATCGTGCCCCTCCACGCACAGCGTGGTATTGGCGACCTCGTCGTCCCGGTAAACAGCGAGCTCCTCGGGCGACCAGAACGACTGTACCCACTGGTCCAGGTACGACTCCGCCGTGAAACACAGCGTCTCGGAGAACTCGAAGCGGGGCGCGCAGTCGGTGCCGCCGGCCGGGCTGGCGAAGTCGATCTGATTGTCGAGCTGGGTGAACACGTGGGTGAGCTCGTGAACCATCGTCAGGTCGGCTTCGTCGGGGTAGAGGTCGGTCGCCGCATCCTGGGCCGAGATCAACCACAGGTCGCCGATATAGGCGTTGTCGACGCCGAACGCCGGGCCGGCGTAGGCGACGATTCCGCTGCCGGTCCCCTCGTAGATCCCGAGCAGCGCAACCGGTCCGAAATGGACGGGATCGGCGACGGCGATCATTCTGGTCCACGCTTCCTCGACGTTCTCGTCACGCCAGCCGTAGCACAGCTCCCGGATGGCGCCGTCCCGAAGGCGGTAGATCCCGGTGATCGACAGGTCGAACGCACCGACGTTCTGTGTGGTGCAGTCGGCCAGGTCGCTCGGGTGATCGCTCCAGTCGGTGTGGCCGTACGGGAACTTGTCGATGAACTCGACGTTCTGGGTGATCCACCGCACGGCGTTGGCCCGGCTGAGTGTCCGGCCCGGCTTGTCGGGATTGGTTCCCTCCAGCAGGCTCAACCAGTAGTCATAGCCCTCCGGGTCGGGTTCCCGATCCAGCATGTTCCGGTAGACACGGTCGAGGAAGGTGGCGTTGTCGACACCCTCGTAATTGTTCGCGTACTCCTGCGCCTGGGTGAAATAGCCGGTGAACTCGCCCAGATAATCGTGCCCGTCGGGACGCCTGGCGGTCACGCCCTCGGCCTTGGCCCGGTCCCAAGCGTCCAACCAGTAGATCGATCCGGCGACGTCGGGTTCACGGTCGAAGAACGCCCGGTACAGCCGGAGCAGATCGGCGTGCTCGCGTTTGAAATCCGGGGCGAACTGGAGCTCTTCGAGTGTGGTTGCGTCGTGGTAGGAGCTCACGTATCGCTCGTGGACGGCCGGGGTCACGCCGTTGGCCGGATCGGCCGCCGCCGGACCGACGCCGGTGATCAGCACGAGCGCGACCGAGATCACGCACGCCAGGGCCACGACCGGTCGAGACGTGAACGGGGGGTTCGTCGATGGCATCAGGACTCCGATCGGGAGGCGAGCAGGCGGTGCATGGGGGTCGAACCAGCGGTGTGGTGAAGACCGTCGGCGCTCATCCGGAGGTAGATGGACGTCGTCGAGATCGATTCGTGCCCGAGGAGGGCCTGGAGCTCGGCGATCGTGCCACCATTGTCGAGAACGCCGACCGCATACGTGTGGCGAAACAGGTGGGCCTTCTCCTGGTCCGGTGGGGCGATCCCCGCCGCCCTGAGCCACAGGTCCACCAGATAGTCGAGCGACGTCACCGTGAGGGAGGTCAGCTTCCGGCGGCGCACGAAAACGAATTGATCCGGCCGCAGCGGGCCCTCTCCAGCCTCCCGCTCGGTTAGGTAGTCGTCGACGACGTTGAGGACCTCCGAACTGAGGGGGAGGCTTCTCGTCTTGTTGCCCTTGCCCGTCACTCGCAGGCGTGGCGGATCCTCCCACTGGAAGTCGCCCACCCTGATCCCGATCAGCTCCGATGCTCGCACCCCGCACCCGGCGAGCACCGCCAGCATGGCCAGGTCGCGGCTGGGCCACAACACACGGGAGCGGGGGTCGGGCCGGGTGACCGACTCGACGACCCTGCTCAGCTGCTCGGCGGTCAGGGCAACCGGCAGACCCTTCTGGCGGGAGGGGGTCTCGAATCCGATCGTCGGATCGCGATCGAGATAGCGGTGCTGGACCAGCCATCCGCAGAACCCCCGAAGCGCTGACAGCATCCTCGCCCGGGAGGCGTTCCGATAGCCCTCGGCGACCAGATCCGACATGACGCGCAGCAGATTCGCCTCATTGAAATCGGCCACCGTGACGCGAGCCATGTGGGCCCGGTTGACCTGATTGGGCCCGTCGGGCTCGACCTCGCCGGCCGGTCGATGGTGGAGGTCGGCCACCCGCTTGGCGAAGGTGGCCACGTCGGTGCGGTAACCGGCCTCCGAGCGGGTCGACAGCCCACGGGACGAACGAGCTCGTTTCTCCAGGACCCACCGGTCGAACAGCTCGGCCACCTCACTGGTCGTCGTGGCTGCCGGTGCCATTCCGAGGACCTTACCGGGTCAGGCGAGCCGACCGGCGACGGCGTACGTTCACCACCAAGGCTCGACCCCGTAGTGGATCGTCACCTCTTCGTCCCGCTCGATGGGCCGCCTGGCAACGAGGCTGATCTCCAGCGCCTCGACATCGAGTTCGAAGTCGGCGTTCGGGTCGTCGTCGTGGTTGAGCAGCGAGATCGGACCGAGTGCGAGGTAGGCATCCCGCTCGTGTTCAAAGTAGTGGTCGTGCAGGGCGGTCTGGTCGAGGTGCCGGCGCTCGGCAGCGTCGATCCGAAAGACCGGATTGACCTCGAACCGTTCGCCCAGCGCGATCGGCCGGGTAGTGAACACCCCCCGCCCGTGCAATGACGAGTCACCGACCTGCACGGCAGGTGCCACCGGCTCCATGCTGGGAGGCTACGGGGACCGGTCGAGGTTCGCAGAACGGGGCTGCCGGCGGGGAGAGGTCACCGGCAGCCGCACCGTCCTGAACTCGCGGGGCGAAGGACGCCTCGCCCCCAACGAAAAGCCTAGGAGACGAGGATGAACAGGGACTGAACGCCCCGTAAACCTTGCCAATTGCGTGAGGTTCAGCGCCGGTTGGCCCGCTTGTTCTTGGGTCGGGGGCGTCCGGAGCGCTTGGTGGTGCGGTGCTTCTTGTCCGGGGGGGCCGACCGGGTCGGGCGTCTGGGGCGCCGCCGCCCGGCGGTGGACGACCCCCAGCGATCCGCATCGGGTCCTTCGCCAGTCCGGCTCGAGGATCGACGGGGTTTGTCGCCGTTGGTCGCCGGGCGGCCACTGCCCGCACGGGTGGACTTGCTGTCGCTGCGATCGCTGCCCTGGGCCGTCTCGCATCCCTCGGCGAGGCCGAGCTCGTGCTGGAGGCGGATGATCCGGCGCCGCTGGTCTTTGGTGACGAAGGTGATCACATCACCGCCCGCTCCGGCACGCGCTGTCCGGCCCGATCGGTGGACGTAGTCCTTGGCATCGGCGGGAGGATCGTAGTGAAGGACGCAGGAGACGTCATCGACGTGAATGCCGCGAGCGGCGACGTCGGTTGCCACGAGCGCCTGCACCCGCCCATCGACGAAGGCGGCCAGCGCGGCGTCGCGCTGGTTCTGGGACCGGCCTCCGTGGATCCAGCCGGCCTTGATACCGAGCCGGCGCAGCTGCCGGCAGACTCGGTCCACACCGTGACGGGTGCGGCAGAACACCATCGTCGAGCCGTGGGAATCGATGACATCGGCGGCCAAGGCGACCTTGTCGGGCCCCTTGACGAGCATGAAGCGGTGGTTCACCGCCGTCATGTCCGGATCGTCGGCGCCGACCGTGCACCGCACCGGGTCGGTCTGGTACCGACCGGTCAGCACCGAGACGGCGCCGTCGAGGGTCGCCGAGAAGAGCAGTGTCTGGCGGGTCGGGGGGGTCAGGTCGAGAATCGAGCACACGTCGGGGAGGAAGCCCATGTCGGCCAGCCGGTCGGCTTCGTCGATGACCACCCGATCGACGGCGCCGAGATCGACGATCTCCCGCTCGACGAGATCGAGCAGCCGTCCGGGCGTGGCGATCACGATGTCGGCGCCCGCCTCGATGGCGTCCGTCTGAGGCCCGAGGGCCACCCCGCCGTAGACGGCGACCAGGGTCCGGTCGAGGACGGCGGCGAGGGGTTCGAGGTCCCGGCGAATCTGTTCGGCCAGCTCTCGCGTCGGCGCCAGCACCAGCCCCCGTGGCCGGCGCCGGGTGCCGGTGTCGACGAGGTGCAGCAGTGGCAGCCCGAAGGCCAGGGTCTTGCCCGACCCGGTCGGGGCCCGGCCCAGCACGTCACGCCCTGCCAGCGCGCGAGGGATCACTTCGGACTGCACCTCGGTCGGCTCGGAGATCCGCATGGCCGACAGGACGCCGACTGCGGCAGGGGCGAGCATCAGGTCGGCGAAAGCGGAACTCACCAGTCGAGGGTACGGCCCCAACGCAGCGTTCCCGATCGCTCGGAGGACCGGGCCGACTGCGCCACCGGATCCGGCCGGGGGGAGCCGAAGGTCGCTACGATGCCTTCCGCCGGGCCGTCCAGGCCAGCCATCCTTCCACCTCCGTCGATGATCTGGCTTGTCCTCGCCACCCACGCCTTCGCCGTCCTTGCGGTCGCAACGCTGGCCCGTCCCCTCGGTCGGGCTGTCTTCGCCGTGGGAGCGGTGCCTCCCGCCCTGGCCACCACCGTCGCCGTCGCCGGGCTGACCGGCGTCGAACCCCTGGAGTCGTCGGTCACGTGGGTGGACGGGCTCGACCTCACGTTCGCCTTCCGCCTGGACACCTTCGCTGCGCTGTTGACCCTCCTGGTCTCGGGGATCGGCGCGCTGATCATGGTGTACGCCGGAGGGTACTTCTCCCCGGCCACCGGCGGCCTGGGTCGGTTCAGCGCCACGCTGCTCTCCTTCTCGACAGCGATGCTCGGTCTGGTCTGGGCCGATTCGGTATGGACGCTGTTCGTCTTTTGGGAAGCGACCTCGATCACTTCGTTTCTCCTCGTCGGACACAAGACCACCGACGCCGAGGCGCGACGGGCCGCCCGCCGGGCGTTGATCGTGACCGCCGCTGGCGGTCTCGTGCTCCTCGCCGGCTCGCTCATCCTGGTCGACAGCGCCGGCGGCCGGTCTCTCACCGATCTTCCCCCGGTCGCCGGTTCGACGGGAACGGTTGCGGCAATCCTGGTGCTGGTGGCGGCCGCCACCAAGTCGGCTCAGGTCCCATTCCACGTGTGGCTTCCAGGGGCGATGGCCGCCCCGACCCCGGTGAGCGCGTATCTGCATTCAGCCACCATGGTCAAGGCCGGCGTGGTGCTGGTCGCCCTCGTGACACCGGCGATGCGCGACGTCGCAGTGTGGAAACCGCTGGGCTTGACCTTCGGTCTCGGCTCGATGGTGTGGGGGGCGATCGGCGCCCTGCGCCACTCCGACGGTAAGCTCATTCTCGCCTGGGGCACCGTGAGCCAGCTTGGCTTGATGATCGGGGTGTTCTCGCTCGGTACCGGGAAGTCGGCCTTCGCCGGCGTGGCCCTGGTGCTGGCCCACGCCGTCTTCAAGGCGGCGCTGTTCATGGTCGTCGGCGAGATCGATGTCCGGACCGGCACACGGGACATCGCCAAGCTGTCGGGCTTGTGGCGTAGCATGCCGGTCGCTTTCGCTGTGGCGCTCGTATCAGGGGCGTCGATGGCCGGCCTCCCGCCCCTGCTGGGCTTCACGGCCAAGGAGGCGGCGATCGAGGCCGCCCTGACCCTCGACGGCACGGATCGGCTTCCGGTGCTGTTGGTGATCGCCGGAGGATCGGTCCTGACCGTCGCCTATACGGCTCGCTTCCTGATCGGCACCTTCGGGGCCGGCGGGTCGACGCCCACGCCCGTTCGACCCCGCCGGGTCTTCATGACCGGCCCGGCCGTGGTCCTCGGCGTTCTCAGCGTTGCGCTCTATGGGTTGCTCGGCCAGGTCAACGACCTCGTGCGGCCAGCCGCGGTCGAGCTCGACGACGAGGCCGGCGTCTACTCGCTGTACCGATGGCCGGGGCTGACCCACGCCTTTCTCATCAGCGCCGCAATCGTCGTCGTCGGCCTACCCCTCGGCTGGTGGCTGTCGCGGCGGAGCATCGCCGTACCGGCAGCCACCGGCGCAGCAATCACCGACGGGATCATCGACCGCACGCTGGGCGCCGCCCGGGTCGTGACCGGACGGGTGCAGCACGGCTCGCTCCCGGTCTACGCCGGTACCGTCGCCCTGACCGCCGCCCTGGTCACGCTGCCATTTGTCGAAGCGATCGACACCGCAGCGCTGTACCGGTGGGATTCACCGGTCCAGGCGCTCCTCGGAGTCATCGTCCTCGGGGCGGCGGTCGGATCGGCGCTCGTCAGCTCCCGGCTCGGCGCGGCCCTCGGCCTCGGCGCCGTCGGGCTCGCCGTCACCGGGCTCTTCGTGGTCCATGGCGCCCCCGACCTGGCGCTGACCCAGCTGCTGGTGGAGACGGTGGTCGTCGTCGGATTCGTCGTCGGGCTTGGTCATCTGCGCCGTCGCTTCCCCGACGTCAGGTCGACCTGGCGGGTGATCCGTATCGTCTTCAGCGGAGCCCTCGCCGTCGGGGTCGGGCTCGGGCTGGCGGCGACGGCGACCGACCGAGCCGGAGAACCGCCGGTCGAAGCGCTGATGACCAACTCGGTGGATCCCGGTGGCGGGAACAACGCCGTCAACGTCATTCTCACCGACACCCGCGGCCTCGACACCCTCGGTGAGATCGTCGTGTTGGTGGTGGTCGCAACTGGGATCATCGCTCTGGCCGCCCACCGGCAAGAGGCCGCACCATGAGCGGGTTCACCTCTTCGGGTATCACCCGCCTGGCTGTCCAGGCCGCCACACCGATGGCCGTTGCGCTCGCTCTTTACCTCTTCTTCGCCGGTCACAATCAGCCCGGCGGAGGCTTCGCTGCGGGTCTGGTGCTCGGGGCGGTCATCGCCCTCCGTACGATGGCCGGTCTACAACGGCCCACGCAGGCGCTGGAACTGCTGGCCGGCGGCGTCGTGATCGCGGGGGCCGTGGCGATCGCACCGGTCGTGTTCGGGTCGTCGGTGTTCGACCAGGACACCTTCGAGGTGACGCTGCCGCTGCTCGGCAAGATCAAGTCGGGGTCGGCGGCCGTGTTCGACCTCGGGGTGACACTGGTTGTAGTCGGCCTGGTCGCCGCAGTGTTGAACGGGTTCGGCGTGGCGCTGCTCACCGGGGCTGCGGAGGCTTACCGATCGGCCCACACCGACGAGGAGGAGGGGCGCTCGTGAGCGTCACGCTGATCCTCACCGTCTCAGGGTTGACCGGGGTCGGTCTGTACCTCGCCACCGGCCGGTCGCTCAGCCGAATCGTCCTCGGTTTCGCGATGCTCGGACACGCTGCGGTCCTCTCGATGCTGGCCGCCGGCGGCCCGGCCGGCGAGGCTCCGCTGGCCGATCTGAATCAGCCCGACGAGGTGGCCAATCCGCTTCCCCAGGCCCTGTCGTTGACCGCCATCGTGATCTCCTTCGGCTTGACCCTCTATCTCCTGGCTCTCGCTCGCCGTCAACAGGCCATCACCGGCGATGATCTGGTCGAGGACGACCTCGAGGACCGGCGGATCGCCGGCGGGCGGGAGGATCCGTGAGCAACATCGTCGCGTTGTTGGTGATCGGGCCGCTGGTGGCGGCGGGCGCGGCGCTCGGGCTGGCGCGCTTTCACCGCATTCGCGACTCCATCACGCTGGTTGGACTGACATTGTGCACGGTGCTGGCCGGCGTGCTCCTGGCCGAGGTGGAGCGCAACGGAACGATCGTGGTGCGGGTCGGTGGTTGGGATCCCGAGCTGGGCATCACCCTCGTCGCCGATCTCTTCGCCGCCCTGATCCTCCTGGTCGCAATGGGGACGATCCTGATCGTCGAGTCGTTCGCCATCGGTCAGCGACGGACCGCCTGGGGCGCTGACCCGATGGTGGCGGCGCCGACCCTGCTGGTTCTCACCGGCGGCGTCTCGCTGGCCATCCTGACCGGCGATCTCTTCACCCTCTTCGTCGCCTTCGAGCTGATCCTGGTGTCCAGCTACGTCCTGCTCACCCACCAGGGCACCAGGGGGCAGATCCAGTCGGGGATGACCTACGTGGTGTTGAACCTGCTGGCCTCCACACTGTTCCTCTTCGGCGTGGCCTTCGTCTACTCGGCAACCGGCACGGTGAACCTGGCGCTGCTCGCCGAGCGAATCCCCCAGCTCGGCGAGGCCACGAGAACCGGTATCGGGCTGTGGTTTCTCGTCGTCTTCGGATCGAAAGCGGCTGTCTTCCCCCTGTTCAGCTGGCTTCCCGACAGCTACCCGACCGCACCGACGACGGTGACTGCGGTCTTCGCCGGGCTGTTGACCAAGATCGGTGTGTACGTTCTCATTCGCTTCCACACCCTGACCGACATGGAGGCGATCGGCCCGGTCATGCTCACGATCGCCGCCATCACCATGCTGGTGGGGGTCGCCGGGGCCCTGGCCCAGGACGACATGAAGCGCATCCTGTCGTTCCACATCATCAGCCAGATCGGCTACATGGTTCTCGGTCTGGGGTTGTTCTCGATCGCCGGCGTCGCCGGGTCGATCCTGTTCCTCGTGCATCAGATCCCGGTGAAGACCGTCTTGTTCCTCGTCGGTGCCCTCGTCGAGGACGACCAGGGCACTTCACGGCTCGACCGCATCAGCGGGCTGGCGGCCCGCCGCCCGATCATCGCGCTGTTCTTCGCCCTGCCGGCGCTCTCCCTCGCCGGTCTCCCGCCCTTTTCGGGGTTCGTGGCCAAGCTGGCTCTGATCGATGCCGGAATCCAGTCGAGCTACGACGACTCGACGATCATCGCCGTCGTCGTCGTCGCCCTGGTAGGGAGTGTGCTCACGCTTCTGTCGATGACCAAGATCTGGCTCGGCGTGTTCTGGGGCCCGTCCGAGGGCGGCACCGGTTCACCCTCGGGGCGGGGGTCGCTGGCCATCATGAACACCGCAGCGGGCGCCGCAGTCGTCGCCACCTTGATCGTCGCCGTCCTCGCCGGCCCTCTCTGGGACATGTCCGAACGGGCCGCGACCGATCTCCTCGAGCGGCGGCCGTACATCGAGGAGGTGTTGCGGTGACCGGCGTGAGGGGGCTCACCAATCCTCGCCGGCTGCTCGTGACGGGGCTCGTGACTGCGACGTGGTGTGCGCTGTGGGCGGACCTGTCGTTCGCAAACGTCGTGTCGGGGGTCCTGGTCGGCGTCGCCATCACGTCGGCCGGGATCGGGACCGAGGTTCGCGGTTCGGTGCGGGTCGTTCCGTTGGTACATCTCGGTTGGCTGGTCCTGCTCGACCTGATCGCCAGCACGGCCAGCGTGGCTCGGGAGGTCCTGACCCCGACCGACCACACCGACGAGGGCATCATCGCTGTCCGGTTGCCGGTCGACTCTCGGCGCCACCTGCTCCTGCTGACTGTCGCCATCACCGTCACCCCCGGGACTGCCGTCGTCGACGTCGACCCGGACACGAGCACGTTCTACCTGCATCTGCTTCACATCGACAGGCGGGAAGAGGTAGCGGCCCACGCGATCGAGTTGGCCGAGCTGGCGTGCCGTGGGCTGCCGACCACCACCACGTGGGCCGAGGCGGTGTCGTGATGCTGGCCGCCGTCCTGGTCGGGTTCGCCTTCGCCGGATCCTGCGCCCTGGTACGGCTGTTCCTCGGACCGAACCTGGCCGATCGAGTGGTCGCCCTGGACGTCGCTCTGCTCAGCCTGATGGGTGGCATCGTCGCATACGCAGCCGACACCGGGGAGATCAAGTGGTTGAACCTCCTGGTCGTCATCGCCATCGTCGGCTTCACGGCCACGATCGCCGCCAGCCGCTTCGTTGAGCACGAGGGCCCGGAGCGATGAACGTGTTCGCCGCAGCCATGCTGGTGATCTCAGCCGCCATCGCCGTGCTGGCCGGTATTGGGCTGCTCAAGTTCCAAACCTCCTACGCCCGGTTCCACGCCGCCGGCAAAGCCAGCCCGATCGCTGTGCTGGCCGCCTCGATCGGAGCAGCCACCGAGGTCGGTTGGGCCGGTGCCGGTCGACTGGCCCTGGCCTCAGCGGCGATGATCCTGACGTTGCCGATCGGTGTCCACCTGCTGTTCCGTGCGGTCCATCGAACCACCCCGGGTGGCCATCTCCATGTCGACGAATTGGAACCAGCCACCCGACGTGATGAAGGAGAGGTCGCGTCCTGACCCGTACTGGTAGCTCCACGCCCGCACCCAGCGAAGGCGTCGAACCGCGGGCGAACCCTCCCGATTGCCAGCCCAGAACGTCACTTCGGGTGGACGTGGCTGCCAACCGGCGGGTTTGACGGGTTTGGCTGCCACCAGGTCGGGGGAGGGGTCCGGCCGAGTTGATCGGGTTGATCAGAAGGGGGCCGGGATGGCGCCGGTGGCCAGCCGCACGATCCAGATGCCCACGCCGACCACCAGATTTCCGTACAGCACCGGCTGGAGCGGGAGCGGGAGCCGTCCCACGAGCGCTCTGGCGGTGGCCAGCGCCACGATCTGGGCGGCGATCAGCACGATCCAGGGATGATGCTGCCAGGCACCACCGAGATCACCGCCGAGCAACGCCGCCGCGGCACGCGAGCCCCCGCAGCCGGGGCAGTAGCCGCCGGTGCACAACCGGAACCCACAGAGGATCGGTCCGCTCTCGAAGGTGGTCGTGACGGCGGCCAGGCCCACCATTCCGGCCAGCCCGAGGTGAGCCGGAGGGATCGAACGTCGACGGGGAAGCGCCGCAGCCACGCCGCCAGGCTAGTCCCGTCGCCGTCCGGCCCGATGCATGACCCGTGCCCCGGCCGATGGAACCCCATGGCACCACGTGGGTGCCCTACGATGGCGATCGATGTCGGGGAGCCAGTCGAGTACGCCGCCGGGGTGGTATCACGCCGAAGGGGACCCACCGGGCACCCAGCGCTACTGGGACGGCCACGCCTGGCAGGGTGGTCCCCAGCCGGTCCCGTCGGGCCCGGCGCCAGGAGCGTGGGGGCAGGCCCCCTACGCCGGGATTCCGGCTGCGCAGTATCCCGAGCTCTCCCAGGCCACGACCGCCCTGGTGCTCTCGATCGTTGGCTTCTTCTGCTGTGGACTCCTCTCCGCCGTCGGCTGGTACCTGGGCCGGCAAGAGCTCACCGCCATCGACGCCGGCCGTCGGGACCCTCGCAATCGCGGCAGCGCCAACGCCGCCCGGATCATCGGGATCATCGTCACCGGCCTCTGGGCTGCGCTCTTCGTTCTGTATTTCCTCGCCGTCGCCTCTTCGATTTGATCGACACGCCGTCGACCGGCGAGGCGGCACAGGAGATCGGATACTGCCGCTGATCCGGGTGGGATAGACATCCGTCGCTGCGTCGTCCACACTGCGGCAATGATCGACGCAAGCCCGTCGAGGTGGACAGAGCCGGGGTTCTGGAGCGGTGTCCAACAGCCGGTCGAATCGGCATCGACGCTGCCGGCCGAGTGCTACAACGATGCGGCCTTCTTCGCCGACGAGCAGCGCTACGTCTTCGACACCTCCTGGGTCGGCGTGGCCTGCGTCGATGAACTGTCGGAGCCGGGGACGGTCCTGGTCCGCCCGGTCGGCTCGCGATCGGTGCTGGTCACCCGCGACGGCGATGGAGCGCTCCGCGCCTTCCTCAACGCCTGCCGCCACCGGGGCACCGAGCTGCTCGACGCCGACACCACCGGGCTCTCGATGATCCGCTGCCCGTACCATCGCTGGGGGTACACATTGGAGGGCACGCTGGTGGCCACCCCCCGGTTCACCGACGTGGCCGTGGAGGGCTTCGACCCGGCCGACTATCCCTTGAAGGAGCTCCGGGTTTCTGATGCCGCCGGTCTCGTCTTCGTGTGCCTCGACCCGACGACGGCGCCATTGGACCGCTGGTTCGGCGACCTCGCCCCCCGCCTCGCCGGCTATCGCCTGGGCGACTGGCGGGTGGCTGCAACCACCAGCTTCGAGATCGCCGCCAACTGGAAGCTCCTCACAGAGAACTTCCAGGAGTACTACCACCTGACCTGGGTTCATCCCGAACTGGCCAAGGTGTCCCGCGTCAAGGATCACTACCGGTGGCAGGGGCCGGGGCGATACTGCGGACAGACAACTACGCCGGTCTCGGGCGATGACCGGACCGACTGGTTGGCTCTCCCGCCGGCCGTCGGTCTCACCTCGACCGATGCTGTCAGCGGACGGTTCATCGCCCTGTTCCCGAACATGCTGGTGAGCGTGCTGCCCAACCACGCCTTCGTCATTCAGCTCGAGCCGTTGGGCCCGGGGATGACGAGGGAGCGCTGCGCCTGGCTGGTTCCCGAGCCCCTGACCCGGGAATCGAGTGAAGTATTCGAGACGACCAAGGCGTTCTGGCTGCTGGTGAACAACGAAGACATCGACATCTGCGAACGGTCCCAGCGCGGGATCGACCGAGGCGGGTTCACCTCCGGCCGCTTCTCCGTTCGCTTCGAGGAACCCCTTCACCGGTTTGCCAACATGCTCGCCGACCGCTTCCTGTCCATCGATCGGGTCCCGCCAGGCGATGTCGAAGAGGACGCCGACCGCTACGGCGACGGAGCGCGTCCGGTCGTCTGACGACCTACGAGCGCCGGTCGGCCCTCACCGCGCCGCCCGAGTCCAGCGCCGCCAACGCCGCGTGAGCGGCTCGAAAGCCGCACATACCGTGGGCTCCGGGACCTGGCGGAGTCGCCGCCGAACACAGGTACACCCCCTCGATGCCGGTGTCGTAGGGCCGTAGAGACAACCTCGGCCGGAAAATCAGTTGGAGCGGGTCGTTGGCGCCGGTCAGGATGTCGCCGCCGACGTAGTTGAGGTTGTGGATGCTCATCGCCGTCGTCGATCGCACATGACGACCGACGATCCGGTCGCGGAACCCCGGAGCGAACCGTTCGATCTGGTCGGTGATCGCCTCGGTCGCATCGCCGGGGAAGCCGTGTGGTGTATGGGCGTAGCTGTACACGGGAACCACCGAGCCGACAGCTCGCACCGGGTCGGCCACCGCTTGCTGCCCGACCAGGACGTAGGGCCGGTCGGGCATCTCGCCCCGCTGAACCGCCGCCTCGGCGTCAGCGATCTCCTCGAGCGAACCGCCCACGTGAACCGTGCCGGCCCGGCGGGACGGTTCGTGCCGCCATGGGATCCCGCCGTCGACGGCGAAATCCACCTTGAACGCGCCCGGACCGTAACGGTAGCGACGGTAGGCCCTGGCGATTCGCCACGGGAGTGCGGCGGCGGAGATCTCCAGGGCGGTCGCCGGCGATGTGTCGAGCATGACGACATCCCGATCGGAGAGCTCGTCGAGCGAGCTGACGCTGACGCCGGTCTCGATCCGCCCACCGTTGTCGAGCAGGGCCGAGGCGAGGGCGTCGGCGATGCGCTGGGAACCCCCCAGCGCCACCGGCCAGCCGTAGGTGTGGGCGGCGGTCCCCAGCGCGACACCGATGGCCGAAGACAGTGGAGAGCCGAACGGACGGCAGGCGTGGGCGGCGACGCCTGCCCAGAGACTGGCCGCTTCCTCTGTGTCGAAGTACCGACCGAGCGCTCGGGCCGGCAGGGAGGCACGCAGGCCGAAGCGGGCGAGACCCAGCCGGTGGTGTGGCCAGTGCAGCAGCGGACCGAGGATGTCCTCGCTCACCTCGGGGAACGACCGGTCGAGGGGTTGGAAGACCCGAAGCCAGCGGGTCCGATCCGACCCGAGGTCAGCGGCGGTTTCGACAACCGATCGCACGGCGGCCGCCCCTCGCCCCGACTCGTCCAGCGGGCTGGAGTACTGGACCTCCGGCCACCCCCATTCGAGGCCGTGAGCCGACAGGTCGACCGTCCTGGTGAACGGATTGTCCACGGCGAGAGGGTGGAAGCCGGCGCACTCGTCGTGGATCAGTCCGGGGACGGTGAGCTCCGCTGACCGGGTGCCCCCACCGATGGTGGACGCCCGTTCCAAGACCGTGACGTCGACGCCGTGGCGGGCCAGGATGACCGCGGCGGTCAGCCCGTTCGGTCCACTGCCGACGACGACGGCGTCGGTCACGTCCTGGCTTTCCGGCGGTCGATGGAGTCACTGTATTGCGCCGAGCCCCCATGGCGTTCAAGCGGTATCCTGGATGACCAACGACCCTGGTCGACCACCGGCTGATTCCTCACTCTGGTGACGTCGCAACTGACAACATCTCTGCCACTGTGCTGGCGGAACAAGGGAGAGTCCACATGAAGAAACTCGGGATCGCAACGCTCCTGCTCGGG
>JBFGLT010000033.1:0-22264 GCA_041576015.1 Acidimicrobiales bacterium | reverse complement strand
GCCTGTGCCACCAGCCTCGGTGACGCGGTGCTGAACGCCGCTCAGGTCGCCGGCAACATCGCGGTCGTGCGCCGCGGCGACTGCTTCTTCGAGGAGAAGGCCGACACGGCGTTCAACGCAGGCGCGATCGCCGTCGTCCTCGCCAACAACCAGGCGAGCACGCCGTGGAGTGGTCTGCGGATCTGGGACTACTCGGATCCAGCCAACCCCGTCCTGGCGTCGACGTTCGACACCGTCTGCTCGGCGTCGACATCGCCCGGTACCGAGTGCGACCCGGCCGGTACGTACTCGGTCCACAACGTGCAGGTGGAGACCCTGGGTAACAAGGTGCTCGCCTATGTGTCGTGGTACAGCGACGGCATGCTGGTGCTGGACGTGAGCGATCCCTACAACCCGGTCGAGGTGGCTCGCTACGTCGACAACTCGGCGGACTTCATCGCTGGCAACGGCGGCAATCCACACGACTTCTGGGGTATCTACAAAGAAGAGAACTCGCCATTCTTCTACGGTTCGGATCGCAACGGCGGTCTCCGCGTCTTCAAGCTCAAAGGCTCGGGCTCTGACGGCAGGGGTGCGAGCTCGAATCCATAGTCGACAACCAGTAAACCAACACTGAGGGAGGCGGCCCGTCGGGCCGCCTCCTTTTGGTTGTAGTCCCGACCGACGGCACCGACGACCCCTGGTTTGGTCGAACCCGATCGGGGTAGGCCCCCTGCCAGCAGACGAAAGGGGCCAGCAGGCATGAACGTCACGATGAGGAGGCCGGGCACCGACGCTCAGCGGGTCGCTCGAAAGGCCAGCGAGAAGTTCGAGTGGATCGGGCGGGCCGGTTGGGTCGCCAAGGGGGCGGTGTACGCCGTCATCGGCATCCTGTTCGTCCGGATCGCCTGGCTCGACGGCGGCAGTAGCGAAGAGGCTAGTCAGAAAGGGGCGGTCGAGGAGATCGCCGAGAACACGGCCGGTCGGGTACTCCTGTCCGCCCTGGCGATCGGACTGGCGCTCTATGTCTTCTGGCGGCTTCTCACCGTCGTACTGCCCGGCGACTGGACGGGGCGGGCGCTGCTCGATCGCATCGGGTATGCCGTCAGCGCTGCGACCTATGTCACCTTGCTGGTTTTCACCGTCGACACTCTCCTCTCAGCGGGTTCCACAGGGGATGGCGGCGGCGAGGATCGCCTCGTCGAGGGACTGGTGAAGGACACCCTGTCGATGCCGGCCGGTCGGTATCTGGTCGGCCTGGCCGGGCTCGTCGTGATCGGGATCGGCTTCGCGTTCGTCCACAAAGGATCGACCCGCTCGTTCCGGGATGACATCTCCGGGGACAACGGCATCGAGGGCACGCTCACCGACCGTCTCGGCATCGTCGGCTGGATCGCCAGAGGGCTGATCATGGTCGTGATCGGGTGGTTCTTGATCCTCGCCGCGTACCGGTTCGACCCTGACGAAGCAGCCGGGTTCGACGACGCCGTGCGACAGTTGACGGGTACGGCGTGGGGGTCGGTGATCGCAGCGGCCATCGGTGTCGGCTTCATCGCCTACGGGGCATTCAGTGTCGTATCGGCCCGTTTCCGGGACCTCCAGGGGCCGACCAATGACTGACGTCCAGAAGGCTCCGACCGGCGGTGTGACCGTCGTGTTCAACCCGGCCAGCGGCAGCGCTCCGGACGTCGACGAACTGCGAGAGGAGTTGGGAACCCAGGTGGCGCTGTCGCCGACGACCGAGTCCGATCCGGGGACCGGTCAGGCGGCCGATGCGGTCGAGCGCGGCTCGACGGTGGTCTTCGCTTGCGGCGGCGATGGCACCGTTCGAGCCGTGCTTGAATCCCTCGTCGGCACGGACGCAACGCTGGGGATTCTGCCGTTCGGCACCGGCAACCTCCTGGCATCGAACCTCGGTGTGCCGGCCGGGCTCGACGCCTTTGACGACAACGCCGCAACTGACAGCGATCGTCGGCGAATCGACGTCGGGCGAGCCAACGGGGAGGCGTTCGCCGTGATGGCCGGGGTCGGCTTCGACGCGGAGATGATGGCCGATGCGCCGGGCCCCATGAAGAAGTGGATGGGCACCGTCGCCTACGTCGTCTCCGCTCTGCGCCACCTCCGGGACCCGCTCGCCCGCACAGTGGTCCAGGTCGATGGGCGGACCTGGTTCTCGGGCCGGAGCGCCATGGTCCTGGTCGGCAACTTTGGCGCCATCACCGGCGGCATCGAGGTCTTCCCCGACGCCCGACCCGACGATGGCCGCCTCGACGTCCTGGTCGTTTCCACGTCCACAGTCCGGGAATGGCTTTCGGTGGCCTGGCGGATCCTGCGCCGCTCGTCCCTGAACACAGCTCCTGCCCACCGGACCAGCGGCACCCACATCGTCGTCCGCACCAGCCCGCCCCGGCCCTGGGAGGTCGACGGTGAGGAGCGGCCGCCGGCGTCCGAGGTGACTTTCGAGATCGAACCGAACGCGCTGTCGGTGCTCGTCCCCGAGGGAGAGACCGATGCCTGAGCTCGAGGAGATCCGCGCCGAGTTCCGCGCCCACCCGGTGGACGGAAGCGTCAACCTGGCCGGCCACCCGACCGACACCACACCCTTTGCCCCCGACGAGGACGAGGCCGAGGATCAGTACGAGGGTGGGGATCTGGCCGAAGAGCTGTTCGACCAGCACGAGCTGCTGTTCGCCGAGAACGAGCGCTCGGTCCTGTTGATCCTCCAAGGGCTCGACGCCTCGGGCAAGAACGGGACCATCAAGCACGTGATCATCAACGTCAACCCGGCCGGCGTCCGGGTCGCCGAGTTCGACGAACCGACCGAGGAGGAGAAGAAGGAGCACTTCCTGGAGCGCTACCGCCGGGAGCTCCCGGGACCGGGAACGCTGGGCGTGTTCGCGCGCTCGTACTACGAGGACGTCATCGTGCCGGTCGTCGACGGTGAGATCGACGAGGAACACTGGGCGGAACGCATCGAGGAGATCAACCGGTTCGAGGAGGAGCTGACCGACCAGGGCACGGCCCTCGTCAAGTGCATCCTCCACATCTCCTACGACGAGCAGCGTTACCGCTTTCTCCGTCGCCTCCGGCGCGACGACAAACGCTGGAAGTTCTCCGAAGCCGATCTCGACACCCGCCGGCAGTGGAACGAGTACCTCGCCGCCTACGGGCGGGCGATCGGCGCCACCTGCACTGACCACGCCCCGTGGTACATCATACCGGCTGACCACAAGTGGTACCGCAACTGGATCATCTCACATCTGCTGATCGGGACTCTGCGGGACATGGGACCCGCCTACCCGATGCCCGAGCTCGATCTCGAGTTGCTTCGTGAGCGACTGGCCCCGCCGAACTAGATCAGGAGGAGACGAGAATTCGATGTCGCTGAGTGAAGAGATCAAAGAGTACACACCACAGCCCCTGGAAGAGGTGGCCGACATCTGGCCGTGGACCTGGAGTGGTATCGCCAGGATGGTCGTGGTCTTCGCCGTGCTCACCGGCGTCTTCACCGCCGCCGGGTTGGCCGTGGTCGAGTGGTTCGCCCCCACGTCGCTGGGTCAATCCGAGGAGGATCTGTCGATCGAGCTCGAAGAGGCGAGAACGCCGACGTGGAACACGCTCGCCGACCTTGCGTCGATCCCGTCGGACACCTTCGTGAAGATCGGCTTGATCGCCGTCCTCGCCCTCGTGCTCCCGCCCGTGTTCAAGCGGTGGCACGACTGGACGTTCCTCGTGTCGGTGCTCCTGCTCGAGGTGTCGGTGTACGGGCTGAGCAGCTACCTCGTCGGGCGACCACGCCCGCCGGTGGAACGGCTGAGCTCGGCGCCCACCGAGAGCTTTCCCTCCGGCCACATGGCCGCCGCCGTCGCCTTCTACTTCGGCGTGGCGCTGGTGATCTCCTGGCACAACGACTCGACGCTCGTTCGGGCGATCGCGTACGGTTTCGCCGTGGTCGTCTCGGTCGGGATGTTCCTCTCGCGGCTCTATCTCGGCATGCACTACGTGTCCGACCTCATCGCCGGCATCATCCTCGGTGCCCTCGCCATCTTCGCCACCCACCGGTTGCTCGAGCAGAGTCTGGCGGAGAAGCGCAGGGCGGCGGACGACACCTGGCCCGAACAGGCCCGTAGCCTGGACCCGTGATCGGTGCGCCGATTCTGGAGCTGTCGGAATCGACGATCGGGGCGCTCAAGGTTGCCGGAATCGCCGCCGGCGGCGCAGCTGCCGCCTTCGGGTTCTTCGGGCGCCGGTTCGGAGTTCTCGACTACCGGCCCGGCGGCACGGCCTTCGGCCTGGACGTCCTCCCCATCCTGGCCATCGGCCTGGCGCTGGCGGTGGTCGTCGCGTTCTGGTGGGAACTCGTCGGCGGCGTGCTGGCCGCCTTCATCGGCGCCAGTCTGGCGGTCTTCGCCATCAACCAGCTCGTCGCCTGGCACGCCGGTGCACTGATCCTGGCCTACGCAGTGCCCGCTGCGCTCTGGGTCCTGATCGACCTGGCCCAGTTGCAGCCCCGCCGGGCGATCATCGGGTTGGTCGCGGTCGGCATCGCAACAATGGCCGGCGGGGTCGTCGGTCAGATCATCTACTCGACAATCTGGGGACCCACCCACCCGGAAGCGTCCGTCACCGAGCTGCCCGAGTCGCCGGTTCGGTGGGTGTGGTCCGGTGGGGTGACCACGACCTCGGCAGAGGTCCGAGCGCTCGCCGAGCGGCCCGACGCTCGCATTCAGCTCGAGCTGTCCACCGATCGAGACTTCGCCGAAGCCGACCGGCACGAGCCCAGCCGAATCGACCCGTCGGCGGTAGTCGGGTTCGCGCTGGACGATCTGTCACCGGCAACCGAGTACTCCTACCGCCTCCTGGTTGACGGAACGCCCGACCGAGTCCAGACGGGACGGTTCACGACCTTCCCCGCTGGCCCCGCATCGTTCACGGTGGCCGTTGGCGCGTGCGCCCGCGTCGGGTCGAACGGGCAGGTCTTCGAAACGATCGCGGCCCTGGACCCCCTGCTGTATCTGATCGTCGGCGACTTCCACTACGGAGATAACAACCGGGACGACATTCAACGGTTTCGGGAGGTGATGGACCTCACGCTCACCCGCCCGGCGCAGAACCAGCTGTACCGCTCGCTGCCGATCGCCTATGTATGGGACGATCATGACTACGCCGGCAACGACTCGGGTGGTCGATCCCGCGCTCGGGCCGCCGCCATGTCGGCATACCGTGAGTACGTGCCCAGCTACGAGCTGGCCGGCGTCGACAGTGCGGTCTACCAGGCGCTCACGATCGGCCGGGTCCGGTTCGTTCTCACCGACGCCCGGTCGGCTCGCAACATCGATCCCATCCCGGGAACCGACCAGTTCTCGATGCTGGGCGACGCCCAGCGCCAGTGGCTGATGGACGAACTCGTCGACTCATCGATGACCCACCGGCTGGTGGTCTGGGTGAATCCCGTGCCCTGGATCGGCGACGCCAAGACCGCCGAGGACGGATGGGGCAGCTACGCCGCCGAGCGCCGAATCATCGCCGACCACATCGCCGAGAACGAGATCTCGAATCTCGTCATGGTGAGCGGTGACGCCCACATGGTGGCCATCGATGACGGAACCAATACGGACTACTCGACCGATGGAGGCGCCGCGTTTCCGCTCTTGCACGCAGCTGCGCTGGACCGCCCCGGTGGTGTGAAGGGAGGCCCGTACAGCCTTGGCACCGAACCGGGTGGCGGACAATTCGGCACGATCGACGTGCACGATGACGGCGAGGAGTTCACGGTCACGCTCACCGGCCGCAACTGGCGCAACGAAACGCTGATGACCCTCACGGTTCCGGGGGTCCAGCTCGATCGTTGAGGGCCCTGCCGGCTACGGCACCCCGACCGCCTTCCTGCGAGCGGGAACCCGTCGGCCAGAGGTCGGCTCGGGCCAGTTCGGTCAGCTTGGGCTGGCCGTCGGGGTCCGGTTCATAGTGCTCGACGCTGAGTTCGACGCTGTCGTCCGTGTAGCGCAGAACGCAGATGTTGTTGGCGAAGAACGGGCCGACGGCGAAGCGGATGCGGGGCCGGGTGTCCGGGCGGCGCACCGACCAGCGAAGCAGGGCACCGATCGCTGCACCGACTTCTGAGATCGAAAGTCGCAGCACCCCTCGTTCGGGCGGGATCAAGGCGTTCCGCATCGGCGAGCTGACGATCTGCCACACGTCCGCTGATTCGTCGTCGGTGTGCACGGGCGCCGCGTAGGTGAAGTGAATGTCGCCGGAGGCAACGACGACCGAACGCGTGGTCGGCCGCGCTGCGGTTTGAGCGATCAGCTCGGTGAACTCGCGATAGGAGACGGAGTACGCCGGCCAGTCCTCGAGATCGAGGCCTCGACGGGTTCGCTCGCCGAACCCCTTGGCGCGCGATCCCCAAGCGCCGTCGCACACCGCCTCGTTCCACACGTGGAGATCGTGCAACCCGTCCGGCAGGTACACCGGCAACGAGGTGGCCACGACGACGTCAGGTTTCGCCTCGGCGAGGGCGGCACGGAGCCAAGCCGTCTCCTCCTCCCCGATCATGCGACGCACATCACCGGTGAGGACACGTGCATTCCGGCAGTCGACGACGATCACCGACACATCGCCGAGATCCCTGGCGAAGCTGAACCGGTAGCCACCGGGCAGCGGGGTCGCCGACTCCGAGTCGAGAGCCCAGTCGCGAACGACCGATGTCGCATCGTCGACCTCCCCGAGACGTTCGAGCCAGCCTTCGGCTCGAAGCTGTTCGGGCGCCAGATTGCCGAGGTGTTGATACACCAGGTAGCTGGCCATCCCACCGAGGATGTGGTCCTCCCACCACGGCAGCCGTCTGGTCTCCTCGACCCAGCTGGCGGAGATGTTCCAATCATCGATCACGTCGTGGTCGTCGAAGATCATTGCGCTGGGCACGGTGGAGAGCAGCCACCGCTCGACCGGTGCCGACCACGCCTCCTGGTACAGCCAGGCGTATTCTTCGTAGTTGGCGACGATCTCCACCGGGAGGTCGCTGTGCGCCGGTCGAAGCGCCTCGATACGTTCTCGTGCGCGGGGCGAGGAGTCGTCGGCGTAGACCTGATCGCCGACCAGGAGCAGCAGATCGGGCCACTGGTTCGGGCTCTGCTGCTGTAAACGGAGGGCGTGCGCCCACAGCGAGTCGATTCCGCGGCCCTCGGGGTCCAGCGCCTTTTCGAGGGTGAACGGTGCTTCGTGGGGCGCCGACGCCCGGCACGACCCGACGATCAAGCGGACCGGCCGCTCGGCATCGTGGGTGCGAATCACACTGGGCGGAACTCCCAGTGATGGGTCCGGCCAAACCTGCCGGCCGTCGAGTTCGACCGTGTACTCGGTGGCCGTGCCCGGCCGCAGACCCTCGATGACCACCAGTGCGTAGTGCCGGTCGTGGACGCTGAACGTCCTGGCGCTTCGTCCGAGGACCTCGACCTTGCATGCCTCGCTGGTGTGAACCCATACGGTCGCGCTCGTTTCGTCGCAGTAGCGGAGCAACGGCCCCAGGAGGAGCGAGGCAGTCACCGGGGGACCGGACCGGCGGTGGCTCCGAACAGGTTCATCGCACCACTTTCGTCGAAATCGCCCGTCGGGCACCACCACACGGTGGAATTCTGGTCGACGCACGATGCCGGTGCCGACCGGCAGTCGACTTCTGTCGTCGGACGACCACATTCGGGCCAGTTGTCGTCGAGCGGCCACATTCTTTGTGGTCCGCCGACGATTTTTCGGGCAGCGAGTAGGTCGGGCGGCCTACGCGGGTGCGATGCGCATGGGGAATGTTCCAGCCTGCGGACAGACCTGCTCAACCGTCGGCCCTGTTCGGCCGAAGTGTCCAGTGAGACCTCGGTTCCACATGAAGGCCAGGATGAACACGCGTAGCCGACCCACCGCGACAACTGAAGATCCCAAGTCACGCCAGCGGGGCGGCGCCATGGTCGAGTTCGCCTTGATCCTGCCGCTGCTGCTCGTGATCCTGTTCGGGATCCTGGAGTTCGCCTGGACCTTCGCCCAGGTCCTCGACACCCGTCACGGCGCGAGGGAAGCGGCTCGTCTGCTCGCCGTCAACTACGCCCCGACCGGCGCAGTGGGCGCCACCCAGAGCGGCGAGATCACCGCCGAGATCTGCACCCGAATCGACGAACCGACCGAGTACCGCGTGGCGTTTCGGCTGGCCAGTTCCGGCGACGACGAGGCGGGCGACCTGGCGATCGTGCGGGTGGAGCGGGACCTCGAGCAGCTGACGAACTTCTTCAACGAGTTCATCGGTGGGCTCGAGCCCTCCAGCGAGGTGTCGTTCCGCCTGGAGCGGGACATCACCTGGCAGGACCAGGCGGAGACGGCATGCCCATGATCGGCTCTCGCCACCGTGACCGCTCGTCGGAGCGGGGCGCCACCCTGGCGATCACCGCAGTGCTCATGGCGGCGCTGATGCTGTTCAGCGCCGTCGTGATCGACGTCGGCCAGGTCATGATGCACCGGCGGCAGGACCAGTCCGCCGCCGACGTGGCGGTGATCGCAGCCGCCTGGGACCGCCACAACGAAGCGGCCATGCGGGCCAGCGTCGTCTCGATGCTCAATGCCAACCTCGACAGCGGGCCGCCCTTCACCGAGGCCGAGCTCGACACCTGCGCACCCGAGCCGCTGCCGGCGGGATGGTCCCGTTACCCGAACACCAACTGCATGGCCCACGACGCCCACTACACCGAGCTCCGGCTGCGCCTCCCCACGCGGACGATGCAGACAAGCTTCGCCAAGCTGGGCGGGATCGACACGCTGTCCCACACCGCCTTTGCCCAGGTGAAGTTCGGGTTCAGCTCCGACGTCCTGCCCTACGCCCTCCCCGCCGACGCCGGCCCCCACCAGTGCCTGAAATCGGGCACGGCGAGCCTGCCCGACACGATGTGCGACGACAATACCCAGGGCAACTTCGGCGACATGATCTTCTACACGTGGGGTCGGAAGGGGACGACCCTGGACTGCACGGGTTCGACCTCGCAGTATCCGATCAACCTCGCCCAGGGGCTGGATCACGAGCTGTCGATCTACAAGGCGGGTGCAGCGCTGAGCAGCTACGACAACGGTGGGGTGGAAGAACCCAACGTGTGCGGGAACTTCGCCGCCCGGCCCAACGCCGCCGAGCCGGCCACTGGCAACCAGCCCTTTCTCACCGGGGACGGCTTGCTCTATCAGAACAGCTTCCCCGACGGCGGTCCGGCCCGGCTCCAGCGGCTGAGCGACCTCGGCTGGTTCCAGACGATCCAGCTCAACAACAACAGCGTCACGGTCGACCACACGCCCCTGTGGGAGTTCATCGACCCGACCCTCGGCTGGGGCGACGACGTCCCCCGGTCGTGCTGGAAACGGATGTTCGTCGGCGACGCCGGCGGCCTCAACCCCGACAACGACATGTTCATGACCAACCTGCCCAAGGACGTCGCCGACTACCTACTCACCTTCAACACCGGCGATCGCATGATCAAGCTGTTTCAGCGATGCTTCGAGCACTACGAGGATCGGGAGTGGGACGATTTCGGTAAGTTCTCGGGCAACGACACCCACTGGCCGACGATCTGCACCGGCGTGTGTACCGATGCCCTCTTCACCCGGAACACGGACCGCACCGAGTCGCCCGACATCTACGACATCCAGTCATCGCCCCGCTTCGCCTACGTGCCGATGCTCTACGACTGGAGCTCGATGACCGACAAGATCGTGGCCTTCGAACGGTTCAAGGCCGTCTACCTCCACCGCTACTACACCGACTCGATGGTGGTGGACGCCGGCGTCGGCACGTCGGCGGACTACACCGCCAAGAACCAGAAGAAGGTCGAAGCTCTGACCGCCTTCGTCATTCCCGACAACGCCCTCCCCGACGGGCTCGGCGACCCCGAAGCTGCCGTGGGATCCGGCAGGAACGTCTATGCGGAGCTGACCCGATGACCTACCTGGCCCTTTTACGACCATCGCCTCGCCGGATGCGCCAGCTCGGCGCGACCGCTGTCGAGGCGGCGATCGTCATGGCTGCCATCCTCTTCCCGGTGGTGGCGGTGGTGAACGCCCTCGAGGACAACGCGTCGGATCAGATTTCCGAGGACGGGAACCGGGTGGGGACACCCACCGAGGTGTCCAACCAGATCGTGACGACCACGACCACCTCTACGACTGTGAAGGTCACGGGACCCACGCCGAAGACGAAGTGAGGCCACGGTGCCACGTGCAAGTGGATGGGCTCAACCCGTGAGCACGTCGACGTCGCCCGACCCGATGTCGTAGACCCAGCCGGTCAAGCGCAGCGCGCCGGATCGTTCGGCGTCGGCCACGAAGTCGTAGGTTCTGAGGTGGTCGAGCTGGAGCAGCACGTTCCGGCGGACGACCTCGGACAGGCTCTTCGAGCCGGAGTCGACGGCGGCGGCGCTGTGCTCCACCCACGCCCTCACATAGGGCAGATCCGCCAGATCACCGGGAGTCAGGGCGCCTTTCATGGCCCCGCAGTCGGAGTGGCCGCAGACGACGATCTCACCGACCCGCAGCGCTTTCACGGCGAACTCGACGGCGCCGACGATGCCGTCGGGGTTGAGATCCTGGGTCGTCACGGCCGGCACGATATTGCCGGCGTTGCGGGCGATGAACAGCTCGCCGGGAAGCGACTGGGTAATGAGGGTCGGGTCGATCCGGGAGTCCGAACAGGTGATGAACATCGCCTCCGGTGACTGGCCGGTCGCCAGCCGGTCGAACAGCTCCTGGTGGGCCGGGTGGATCCGCTCCTGGTAGCGGCGGACCCCATTGGTCAGATCAGCCATTCCGGGAGCCTAGGGATTCGGCGAAGGGCGAGCCAACGGGAGAACGTTCGCTACGGTGACCCCGATGTTCGCCTACGCCCCCGACCTCCTCGAGGCCTACCCCAACGTCACCGCCGGGGTCCTCCACGCCACCGGGTTGACCAACACCGCCAGCCCGGCGCCGCTCCTTGAGGACTATCGGTCGGCGCAGACCGATCGACTGGCCGCTCTCAGCGCGACACCAATCGCCGAGCTGCCCTCCATTGCGGCCTGGCGCCGGGCGTTCACCCGCTTCGGGGCCAAGCCAACCCAGTACCGGAACGCCGCCGAGGCGTTGTTGCGTCGGCTGTCCAAGGACGGAGACATCCCGACGATCAACACGCTCGTCGACATCGGCAACCTGGTCTCGGTCCGTTGGGCCATGCCGGTGGCGGTGATGGACCAGGCGCAGGTCGCCGGCTCGACGACGGTCCGGTTCGCCACCGGAGAAGAGTCCTTCACCGACCTCGGATCCAGCGAGACCGCCCATCCCGAACCGGGTGAGGTCGTCTTCGTCGATGATGCCGGCGTGGTCAGCGCCCGCCGGTGGTGCTGGCGACAGAGCCGGCAGAGCGCGAGCGGTCCCGACACCACCGACGCCCTGATCGTGATCGAAGGGCTCCATGAGGACTCTGCCGCCGAGATCGGATCCGCCCTCGAGGACCTCGACCGACTGCTCACGAACCACCAACCGGGCGCAGCGTGGGCGTCGGTGATGCTCTCCTCCCGATGTCCGTCTGCCCGCTTCGAGTGAACCGGACGGCCCGGCCCTACGGGCTCGGCGTCATCGCCGGGCTGGCCGGTTCGGCCTTAGCCGCCCGCCGGGGTTCGGTCACCCAGCTCGAGGAGCGATGCTTCCGGTTCTTCAACGATGGACCCGATGCGCTGGCTGGACCGATCTGGCTCGTCATGCAGTCCGGTTCGGCCGGTGCGGTCGTCGTCGCTGCGGTGGCGGCAACTCGGCGGGGCGAGCGGCGCCTCGCAGGCGAGCTCGCCATCGCCGGAAGTATCGCCTGGCTGGGGGTCAAGGCGATCAAGCCCCTGGTCGGACGGGGCCGCCCGAGCGACTGCCTCGACGGTGTCCGCGTGCGCGGCCGCCCTCAGCGAGGCCTCGGATACCCATCCGGGCACGCCGCCGTCGTGACCGCACTGGTCATGGTCGGCGCCGGTGGCCAGGCCGCCCGGGCGCTCGGCCTCGGGCTCGTCGCCGTCACCTCGTGTGCCCGCATGTACACGGGAGCGCACCTTCCCCTCGATGTCGTCGGCGGCGTGGCCGCCGGCCGGCTCGTCGCCAAGCTCGTGACCGGCATCGGCGGGAGGGTCCTCCGGCCCTAGCCGATTACGACAGCGCCGGTTGTTCTGGACCAATGGGGGAAGTACCGGTTCGGTCCGCGCTGGCGGTGGCGATCGCGCCTCACCCGGCCGGGGAGCCGGCCGGGTCGAGGGACTCAGCCAGCCAATTGGCCGCGACGATGTCGGCCGACTCTCCGCCGGCCACCCTCCGGTTCAGTGCCCGCAGATCTTCGGTCTCGAGGTCGGCGGACACCGCGTTCAGTGCCTCCGCCAGGTCGTCCCCCCACCGCACGAGGGCGTCACGGCGGATCAGGGGCACGACGTTGTCGGCCGGCTGGAGGTTTCGATCGTCGCGCAGCGCCACGAGATCGTCGGCGTCGAGCTCGGGGGAGGTGGAGAACAGGACGCCGACGTCGATCTCCCCTCGCCGGAGCGCCTCGGCGGTGAAGAGCAGCGACGGTTGGGCCACGAACTCGGCGAACCGAACGCCGTACGTGCCGTCCAGCCCGAGCAGGCAGAGCGGACGCTCCGGGCACTCGGCCGGCCCGCCGATGACCTCCAGGCCCGCTCCGGCCAGGTCGCTGACGTCTTCGAGCCCCAGTCGCCGTGCCGTCGTCGAGCTGACGACGAAGACGTTCACGTCGATGGCCGGTGCTGGTTCGAGGGCCACGAGGCCCAGGGGTGCGACCGCGTCGTTCAGTCGATCGACCACCGCCTCGACGGCGACGGGTACATCGGGGGTCTCGCTCGAAAACCGCAGCGCCGTCCCGGCGTATTCCGGAACGAGATCGATCTGCGCGCTGGCCAGCGCCGGTCGCACGACCTCCCTCGGCCCCACCGGCCCGAGACGCACAACCGGCACACCGACCGCCTCGCTCGCCTGTGCATACAGCTCGGCGAGCACCTCGCTCTCCAAGAAGTCGAAACTGGCAATTCGCAGGGCCGGCTCGTCGCCGGCGCCGTCGCCCGGCGGTCCGTCCGTGCATGCCGAGGCGATGAGCAGCGAAGCGACGACAAGCCGGAGACGCACGCCACGAGTGTCGCACCACCGCGAGGTCGCTGCCCGATGACCGGGGTCGAGGCGCCTGAGCAGAGCGCGACCGGCGGGCTCTCTCGTCGCCGGCCGTCCGGGGAACCTCCGCCCCTCCCGCACGAGCTCGATCGGGTGGCGGTTGGGTGGCTGGTCACCTTCCTCGGGTGGGTGGCACTGTGGGGCTGGGTGTTTCTCTCCGACGACCCGAAGGTGTGGATCACCGAGGTCGATCTGGAGCTCATGAAGCCCCTCGTCGATCGACGAACCCGGCTTCTCACCGCCATCTTCGAGCCGACCAACCAGATCGTCATTCCCTGGCTCACCATCTCCCTCGGATGGGTGACGGTCCTCGGTGGTCTGGCCGCCCGGCGGATCCGGCACGTGCTGGTGTTCTTCGCTGCGTTGTCGATCAACGCTGCCCTCGCCACCCATGTCGGGAACCGCATCGGCCGGCCGCGACCCCTCGGTTTCGGACGAATCGGCGACTGGGAGGGATTCTCCCAGCCGTCGCGACCGCTGGCGTTGCTGGCTGTGGTCCTGGTGGCGTGTGGTCTCACGTTGGTGCCGAGGGGCAATCCACGCCGTTGGTGGATCCGGGCGATGGCGGTGACCCTCGTCCTCGCCGCTCTCGCTCAGGTCTACGTCGCCGTCGACCATCCGACCGACGTGCTGGTGGGCGGCACGATGGGCATCGCCATCACGCTCACCGGGTTCCGCACGATCGCTCCTGAGCGAGTGTTCCCGATCCGCTACCACGGCGGGAAGACCGCCCATCTCGATGTCAGCGGGCCACGGGGCGAAGCGATCAGGAGGGCGTTGAGCGGTCAGCTCGGTGTCGATTCGGTCCGCATCGAACCGGTCGGGCTGGCCGGCTCGGCCGGTTCGACTCCTCTGCGCATCGTGCGGGACGACGGCCCGGACCTGTTCGCCAAGCTGTATGCCAGCACCCACCTTCGCTCGGACCGGTCCTACAAGCTCGGGCGAGCGCTGCTCTATGGCCGGTTGGAGGACGAGCAGCGGTTCACCTCGGTCCGCCGGTTGATCCAGCACGAGCACTACATGCTCTACGCGATGGGCCGGGCCGGAATCCCCACGATCGAACCGCTCGGCATCGTCGAGATCACACCACACCGCGAGTATCTCCTAGTCACCGAGTACCTCGCGAGAGCCTCGGACATCGCCGGGGTCGAGGTCACACCCGATCTGATCGACCAGGGACTCGCTGCGGTCAGGGCCATGTGGGACGGAGGGCTTGCCCATCGAGACATCAAGCCGGCCAATCTGATGGTGCAGGACGGCCGGCTGCGGGTGATCGACGTCGGATTCGGCGAGATCCGGCCATCGCCGTGGCGGCAGGCGGTCGATCTGGCCAACATGATGCTCGTGCTGGCGCTCGGATCGGATCCCGAGCTGGTCTACGAGCGTGCCCTCCGATGGTTCTCCCCCGAGGAGATCTCCGAAGCATTCGCCGCGTCGAGAGGGGTGACCCTCCCCTCGGCGCTGCGTGCCGAGGTTCGGCGTGACGGCCGCCGGTTGCTGCAGAGATTCCGGGAGCTGGCGCCGCCTCGCCGACCGGTGTGGATCCAGCGATGGTCGATGCGGAGGGTCGGTTTGCTGGCGTGGGTGGGGGTGGTGACGCTGCTCATGACCGGTGTGGTCCTCAGCAGTCTGCCCGACATCGGACTCTGGCCATGAGTCCCGCACGCGCCCGGCCCGGCGCCGGCCTTCTGGCGGTGGTGCTGGCCATCGGGGTGCTGACCGGTTGCTCGGTCGCCGAGCACCTCACCGCCCCCTTCTGCCAGGGCGAGTCGAGCTCGGCGATCATCGCCGTGCAATCGGTTCCGTCCGCCACGCTGGTTCCCTGCCTCGACCCGCTGCCGGCGGGATGGGAGGTGGCCCGGACCGACATCGACGAGACCGGCACCACGGTCCTGCTCGACTCCGACAGAGCAGGTGCAGCGGCGGCACGCTTCCACTTCGTGGCCTCCTGCGACCCCACCGGCGCCATCCAGGTGCCGTCGGTGCATCCCGACACCGCCCGCTACGAGCTCGTCCACTCGGTCAGCCCCCGCTTCAGCAGCGACCGGTTCCACGTGTTCACCGGAGGGTGTGTGTGGTGGGAGTTCGATTTCGACATCGGGGCCCCGGCCGCGTTGTCGGTCGAGCTCGGAAGCACACTGCAGCTCGCCTCCCGGCAGGCGGTCAACGACGTACTGCGGGAAACCTTCGTCGATGCCGAGTTGTGAGCCGGCAGCGGCCGATCAGAGCTCGGCGATGGCCTCGAGGATGTTGAGGCGGGCAGCCCGTCGGGCCGGGAAGGACGCGGCGATCAGTCCGGCGATGGTGGCGATGACGGTGTAGATCGCCAGCGTGGAGAACGGAATGGTCACCTGGTCGATGAACGAGTCGGGGATGGCGATGACGGCGATCCAGCCGAAGGCCACGCCGACCAGCACGCCGAGGATCGCCCCGAACAGGGAGACGATCCCGGCCTCGAGGCGGATCAGGCTACGGGTCTGCCGCCTGGTCATCCCGATCGCACGCATCAGCCCGAGCTCCTGGGTCCGCTCGAGCACGGCAAGCGCCATCGTGTTGGCGATGCCGAGGAGGGCGATGACGATGGCCAGGCCGAGGAACACGTTGATGATGATGAGGAAGGAGTCGAGCTGACCTTCGATTCGCTCCCCGAACTCATCTCTCGTCTCGAAGATCAGCTGCGGAAACGCTGCCTCGGCCCCGTCGAGGGCTGGGGCGAGCGCAGCCGGATCGACGCCCGGGGCCGCCGAGAAGGCGATGACACCGTCGGCGGTGGAATCGAAGTAGGCATCCCAGGCGCTGAGATCGATCAGGTATCCCCCCTCCACGAGGAACTCGTTGCTGAAGATGGCCCCGACTTCGAGGAACGCCCGCCCGGCGGCGGCGAACTCGACGGCCACCTGGTCGCCGACCGACAGGCCCAAATCAGCGGCATGGTCCTCGGTCATCAGGATGTGGCGCGGATCAGCCGAAGCGACCGGGTCGCCATCGACGATTCCGACCGCAAGGAGCTCGGTGAGCACCGTCAGGTCGGTTGCGGTCACCGCCGTCTCCCCGCCGTCGACCCGGATGGTCCCGTAGCGCACCGACGAGATCGGGCCGACGTCGGGCAGCGCGGCGATCTCGTCGACGAGTTGGTTGCTGAAGGTCCCGCCGTTGGGGGCGGTGATCAGGTAGTCGGCGGTCAACGTTGACCCGAGCGTCTCCCTGAAGGACGTCTTGAGCGAGTTCGCCACCACCGTCGCCATGGCGATCAGGGCCAGCCCGATCATGAGGCCGGCGGCGGTCGTGGCAGTTCGCTTGTTGTTGCTGGCGGCATTCTGGCGGGCCATGTGGCCGGTGATCCGGCGTCCCGGGATGTGTTCGAGCGGGAGGCCGAGCGCCGACGCCGACGGGGTCGAGAACAGCGGCGCGAACATCGACACGGCCACGAAGACCAGGACGGCGCCGAGACCCAGGATCATGAGCAGCAGGCCGGTGTTGTCCGAGCCGCCGAAGAGCCCGTATCCCATCGCAGCGGCGCCGATCACCGCCAGCACGATGGCGATGATCGTGCGGCGGGTCCCCTCGCCCGAACCGAACCGGAAGCCCGAGCGGATGCCGGCCATCGGCGGGATGCCAGCCGCCCGGCGAGCCGGCGACAGGGCGGCGACCAGCGTCACGCCGACGCCGACCACCATCGCCGCAATGATCGTCTGGGGCCGGATGATCAGCTCGAGTCCAGGCAGGCCGAACCCGAGGGAATCCATGATCGCCTGGAGGAGCACGGCGAGGAGGACGCCGCCTCCCAGTCCGAGGAGCGAGGCCACCAGGCCGACGATCAGGGCTTCGAACATCGCGCCGAACCGGATCTGGCGCGAGCTGGCGCCCAGGGCGCGTAGGAGGGAGAGCTGTCGGACGCGCTGGCCGAGCAGGATGTTGAACGTGTTGGCGATGATGAAGGTGCTGACGAACACGGTGACCAGCGCGAAGGCCAGCAGGACGTTGCCGAAGATGTCGATGATTCCGCTGATCTCGTCCTTCGCCTCGGCGACGACTTCTTCGTTGGTGATCGCTTCGACCGACGACGGCAACGTAGCTTGGACGTTCCGAACCAGCTCGTCGACGTCGACCCCTTGCGCCGCGGTGACGCTGATCCACTGGATCTGGCCGTCAGAGTCGTCGAGTCGCTGCAGCTCGTCGAGCTCGAAGGTCAACATGATGGCGCCGGCGAGCGCGTTCTCTTCACCGAAGGTGCTGATGCCCACGAGCTCGAACGTTTCGCGACCCGTCGCCCCGATGATGTCGTACGTACCACCGACGACGAAGCCCTCGCGATCGGCTGTCGTTACATCCATGGCGAATTGGCCCGGTCCGTCGGGGATCTTTCCGGCGACGAGGTCCAGGGCGCCGCCCGGGCTGTCCTCCCAGTTGAACGACAGAATCGGCGCGCCGCCGGTGGTGACCGGTTCGCCGTCGGAGCGGACGGGGACGATCTTCATGCTCTGCGTTCCCGGGTCGGCCCGCTCGACTCCCTCGACCGATGCGACGGTGTCCACCAGCGATTCGTCGATCGGATTCTGCGAGAACTGGACCTCGTCGAAGTTGCTGGCGGCGCGCACCTCGAGGTCGGTGCCGGCGTTGGCGTCGGTGACGATGTTGTCGAACGTGGCCCGGAGACCGTCGGTCATCACGAAGGACGCCACCACGAAGCTGACCCCGAGGAGCACGGCGAAGGTGGTGAGTATGAACCGCAACCGGTTGCTGGCCATGTTGCGGAGGCTCAGCAGGACCATGGATCGCATCGGTCACACCTCCAAAGCCCGGATGCGGTCGAACACCGCTTCGGGAGTCGGGTCGGCGAGCTCACCGGTCACGCGACCATCGCGGAGAAATATCACAGTGTCGGCATAGGACGCGGCGTCCGGGTCGTGGGTCACCATGGCGACCGTCTGGTTCCAGTCGTCGACAGCGCGGCGGAGGAAGCCGAGGACCTCGTGCCCGGCGGTCGAGTCGAGGTTGCCGGTGGGCTCGTCGGCGAAGATGATGTCGGGCCTGGTCACGAGGGCACGGGCGACGGCCACCCGCTGCTGCTGGCCTCCGGACAGCTCGCCAGGCCGGTGGGCCAGCCGGTCGTCGAGCCCCAGGCTGGCGACGACCTGCTCCTCCCAGTTCCGGTCGGGCTTCTTGCCTCCGAGCAACAGCGGGAGCAGGATGTTCTCTTCGGCGGTCAGCGTAGGCACCAGGTTGAAGGCCTGGAAGATGAACCCCAGCCGTCGCCGGCGAAGCAGTGTGAGATCCTGGTCGGACAGCTCGGAGATGAGCGTCCCCCCGATGCGGACGTCTCCACTGGTGACCGAATCAAGCCCGGCCATGCAGTGCAGCAGGGTCGACTTGCCCGACCCGGATGGGCCCATGATGGCGGTGAGGTGGCCGGCGGGGAAGCCGACGTCGATGTCGTCAAGGGCGACCACTCTGGTGTTGCCCTCCCCATAGATCTTGGTGAGAGCGGTGGCGGTCGCCGCCATCGCCTTCAGACCGCTCGGACCGTCGTCGGTCAGGTCGATGTGGCGTTGTTTGGTTCTGAGTCGTAGCACGGCGGAATCCCCTCGGTGTGCGCGTCGTCGCCCGGGTGCGTTCTACGTTCAACCTCGTGCGCAGCGGAAGTGCCGTGAAGGGACGCAGGTCCCTTTCTGCTCTGTCGGTGATTCAGTTCTCGGGCGAATCGGCGCCGACGATCTCGAGCTGCCCGTCGCTGTGGGCGGCCCGCAGCACCTTCGTGTCGAACTTCCCGACCGAGGTCTTGGGCACCTCGGCGACGAACGCCCAGCGTTCGGGAACCCACCACTTGGCCACCTTGTCGGAGAGGAACGCCTTCAGTTCCGCAATTGATGGCGGGGCTGCGACGTCCTGAGGCACCAGGCAGGCGAGGGGGCGTTCGTCCCAGCGGGAATCGGGCACGGCGATGACCGCTGCCTCGCGTATCGCCGGGTGGCCCATCAGAATGTTCTCAAGATCCACTGAGCTGATCCACTCGCCCCCGCTCTTGATGACGTCCTTGGCCCGGTCGGAGATCTGGATGAAGCCATTCGGCTCGATCGAGCCGACGTCGCCGGTCCGGAGCCAGCCGTCGTGGAACTTGTCCGGCGCCGGGTCGTCGTAGTAGCTGGCGGTGATCCACGGGCCCCGGATCTCGATCTCGCCCTGCGAGGTGCCGTCCCAGGGAACCTCCTCGCCGGCATCGTTGCAGAGGCGAAGCTCCACGCCGGCCACGATCCGGCCGGTCTTGGTCCGCCACGGGATGTCGTCGTCGTGCCGCACGCCTCGGGGCGGCCAGCCGACGGCGGCCAGCGGCGAGGTTTCGGTCATCCCCCACGCCTGCACGATGTCGACACCGAAGGTCTGCCGGAATCCCTCGATCAGCGACCGGGGGACGGCTGCGCCACCGCACACGATGTAGCGCAGCGAGCCGAGGTCGGCGCCGGGGGCGTTGTGGAGGATGTCGTTGAGAACCGTCGGCACCGCCCCCGAGACCGTCGGACGCGTCGCCTCGATGATCTCGGCGAGAGGCGCCGCCTGGAGGAATTGCTGAGGCATCACCAGATCGGCGCCGACGCTCCAGGCACCGTAGGGCATTCCCCAGGCGTTGGCGTGGAACATCGGCACGATCACCAGCACCCGCTCGGCTTGGGAGAACTGAAGGCCTTGGGCGGAGTGGGTGGCCAGCGAGTGGAGGAAGGTGGATCGGTGGGAGTAGGCGACCCCCTTGGGATTGCCGGTCGTGCCGCTCGTGTAGCACATCGCTGCTGCTGACCGCTCGTCGGGCTCGGGGTAGTCAAAGCCGGGTTCCTCGGCGCCGACGAGCTCGTCGTAGTCGAGGACGTCGCCGAGGCCGGTGGTGTCACCCTCGCCGCGGACCACGATCCGCTCGACGGTGGTGAGCTGGTCGCGAACCTTGGCCAGCAGCGGAGCGATCGACCCGTCGACCAGGATCACCCGGTCCCCGGCGTGGTTGATCACATAGGCCAGCTGTTCGGGAAACAGCCGGATGTTCAGGGTGTGGAGGACGGCCCCCATGCACGGCACCGCCAGGTAGGCGGCCAGATGGGCGTCGTGGTTCCACATGAACGTCCCGACCCGATCGCCCGGCCCGACCCCCAGACGACGCAGTGCGCCGGCCAGCCGGTCGGCGTGATCGGCGACCTCGGCGAAGGTCGCCTCGTCGATCCGCTCCGGACCATGCGCGGTCAAGACCAGGCCGTCACCGTGGACCCGGCGACCGTGGGCGAACAGGGCGTTCACGGTGAGCGGGGCGTCCTGCATCGTGCTCGGGATCATGGGGCCGATCATCCCAGAGCGCCGCCGCCGGCTCAACCGGTCGTGGGCCAGCCGATCCTCCGTCCGGTGATGGCGACCGGATCGATGCGGATGAAACGTTCCTTGGGCCCGGACGCCCACGGTGAAATCCGCAGTTCCTCGGCGAATTCGAGATCTTCGAGCGATTCCATCTCGATGGCCGGACCTTTCACCACGATGCTCCAGCCGGTCTCGGTGTCGTTGTCGATCGTGTCGACCTCGAAGGCGACCCCTTCGCTCAGGACAGCAGCGGCCAGCTTGAGCCCGGCGGCGGTCTGGAAGTAGATCTGTCGATCGGCCACCCGGTAGTTGACGGGGAACACGTCGGGGTGGTTGTTGATCGAAACCGCCAGACGCCCCACCCTCTGGGTCGGGATCAGCGCCCAACACTGCTCGGGGCTGAGCTCTTCGATCTCGGGCCTGTCCTGGCGACTCATGGAGCCCATCTTTCCACCTGCGCTGGCCAGGAGAAAATCTGCGGACTGGGCGGCCCTCCCCCGGCCGGATTACCGGTCGAATCGAGCGTCGGTCACAATGAGCCCGTGTCTGAACCCGCCGTCCTCACCGAGCGCCGCCAGCGAGTGTTTCTCATCACCCTCAACCGGCCCGACGCGATGAACGCCATCAACGGTGCGCTGTCGACCGGCCTGGTGGATGCGATCCGAGAGCTGGACTCGAACCCCGAGCTGACCGTCGGAGTGCTGACGGGAGCGGGCCGTGGCTTCTGCTCCGGCATGGATCTCAAGGCATTCGCTCGCGGCGAGGACATCGGGCCCATGATGACCTTCATCCGGCGCGGGTCGGACAAACCCCTGGTCGGCGCCATCGAGGGCTTCGCTCTCGCCGGCGGCCTCGAGCTGGCGCTCACCTGCGATCTCCTCGTGGCGGCCAAGGGGGCCCGGCTCGGGATCCCCGAGGTCGGCGTGGGCCTCTTCGCCGCAGCCGGCGGGCTGCGGCGGCTCCCGACCCGGGTCGGGCACGGAAGGGCGATGGAGATGGCGCTCACCGCTGATCCGATCTCCGCCGAGGAAGCCGCCGAGCTGGGGATGCTCGCCCGGCTGTGCGAACCCGGAGCGGCGGTTGACACCGCCATCGAGCTGGCCGGACGGATCGCCAGGAACGCACCGCTGGCGGTCAGCGCGTCGAAGCAACTCATCAACCGGAGCCACGGGTTGACCGACGACGAGTTCTACGAGGCACAGAAGGAGTTCTCACGAAAGGTCTTCTCGTCCATCGACGCCCAGGAAGGGCCGCGGGCCTTCGCCGAGAAACGACCACCGAACTGGAGCGGCGCCTAGCACTGGGGCCTCCCACGACCGCCCGTATCCCCGCTCGTCCGAGCGTTGCCATCCCCGCAGCGAGGGACCTGGTTTGCTAGAACTTCAGGAATGGACGGCGATCGCCCCGACGACGCGACACCGGACGCCGACGTGTGGGCCGCCATGTTGATCTCGGATGATGACTCGAAGTCGACCTCGCACGGCCGCTCTGGCTGGAGTGTGCTCTCGGTGCTGGTGTGGATCGGTGGAGTGGCCGGCACGATGGCGGGGACGCTCTGGACGCTCGATCGCTACTTCCCCGAGCTGCTCGATGTGCGGGGCCCCGACGGCGAGCCGCCCGCCATCCTGGCCCAGCCGGACGGCACCGCCGGCTGGTTCGAGGAATGGGTCGCGTCGGTCGGGTCGTGGTCGACCTCGTGGCCCAACGCGGTACTGGCCCCGCTCCTCGCCGCCGCAGTGGTCGGCCT
>JBFGLT010000032.1:0-22459 GCA_041576015.1 Acidimicrobiales bacterium | reverse complement strand
GAGCGGCCGTCGCCCGCGGGCGTATCGCCAGCCGATGTCGCGCCGGGCGAACAGATCCTCCCCGACGAGTTGCTCGACGATGTCGTAGCTGCGGTCGAGAGCGTCGGCCAGGCTGACTCCGATGCCGACGGCATTGAGCACCCGTCCGCCGCTGCTGACGAGTTCCCCATCGACCTCTGTGGTGCCGGCGTGGATCAGGTGAGAGCTCTCGGGCAGCACGACGGGTGGAATGGCAATGCCCGTCCGAGGGTCGGACGGGTACCCGGTTGCGCAGACGACGACGGCGGCGGCGGTGAGGTGCTTCTTGGCGGTGACCGGTTCCCACGGTTGAGAGGTCGCTGCTGCGTACATGACCTTGAGCAGATCATCGTTGATCAGCGGGAGAATGACCTGGGCTTCGGGGTCGCCGAACCGGCAGTTGTATTCGATCAGGCGGGGTCCGGTCCTGGTGATCATGATGCCCGCATAGATCACACCGACGTAGGGGGTTCCCTCCTCGACCATGCCGGCCTGGACCGGCAACAAGAACGTGTTGACCAGACGCTCGACGAGCAGGGGATCCAGGCCGGGGACGGGTGCAAAGGCGCCCATGCCACCCGTGTTCGGTCCGGTGTCCCCGTCGCCCACCCGCTTGTGATCCTGGGCGGTCAGCCCGCCCAGCGGGTCGATCTGGGTAGCCGAGCAGATCCCGAAAAGGCTGAGCTCCTCGCCTTGGAGTTTTTCCTCGAGCACGATCGTCGTCCCGCTGTCGCCCAGGGCGTCGTTGGTCATGTAGTCGACGACCACCGCCTCGGCTTCGAGCTTGCCGGGCGGGACGACCACACCTTTGCCGCCGGCCAGGCCATCGGCCTTGACGACCACCTCGAAGGGCGCTGAGCTCAACCAGGCGAGCGCCTCGTCGACATCGGTGAACGTCGCATTGACCGGACCGGGGATCCCGTGGCGGGCGGCGAAGGCCCGGGCGAAGCTCTTGCTTCCCTCCAGACGAGCGGCCGCCGCCGAAGGACCGAAGCAATTGATGCCATGCCCGGTGAGGTGGTCGGCGAGGCCATCGACGAGCGGCTGTTCAGGCCCCACGATCACGAGGTCGACGTCCATCTCGGCGCAGAACGCCACCACTGCGTTCGGGTCGGCGATGTCGACGTTGACGTTGTAAGCCCTGGTGCCGAAGTTGCCCGGAGCGACATACAGCTCGCGAAGGCGTGGTGATGTGGCGATGGTGTTGACGAGTGCATGCTCCCGTCCTCCCGATCCGATCACCAGCACGTCGAGGAGCCCGAGGTGTTCATGTCCGCCGTGGGTTGGCTCGCTGGCTCCCTCGAGTTCGGTCTCGATGATGGTCCCGGCGGGCGCTGAACCGGGTACGACCCGGGTGGACGGCAGTTTGATGTCGATGTCGATGTCGGTGTCGGTTCCGGCTTCGGTCACCGGCCGGTGGTCGGTCATCCGAGAACCCCGTCGAAGCGACCCTTGTCGGTCGTCAGGCTCAGCTGGACAGGAACGGGGTAGACACCTGTGAAACAAGCGTTGCAGTACCCGTGCTCGCCGGCCTCGAAATCGACGTTTCCAGAGGGACCGATCGCCCGCATCATGTGGTCCACGCTCAAGAACCCGAGCGAGTCGGCGCCGATGTGCTGGGAGATCTCCGGCACACCGAGTTGGTGAGCGATCAGTTGGTCATAGGACCCCATGTCGACGCCGAAGAAGCAGGGGTGGGCGATCGGGGGGCAGGTGATCCGAACGTGAACCTCGGTGGCGCCCGCTTCTCTCACCAGTCGGACGAGCGGACCGCTGGTGGTGCCCCGCACGATCGAGTCGTCGACCATGACGACCCGTTTTCCGTAGATGTTCTCCTGCAGTGTCATGAACTTGAGGGCCACGCCCTGCCGCCGGAGGTCGTCGGTCGGTTCGATGAAGGTGCGACCGATGTAGCGGTTCTTGACGAACCCCTCGTTGTAGGTGATACCCGACACCGCTGCGTAGCCGATCGCCGCCGGGGTCGAGGAGTCGGGAACCGGGATCACGACATCGGCATCGACGGGGTGCTCCCGGGCCAGTTCCTCACCGAGGCGCTGGCGAACGGCGTGGACGCTCTTGCCATCCCAGACCGCATCGGGACGGGAGAAGTAGACGTGTTCGAACGTGCAGCGCGCCTGGCGTTGGGAGGGGCGCACCGCCTGGAACGCCCGCATGAGGCCCCCCTGCAGCACGACCACCTCACCCGGCTCGATCTCACGGATCTTCTCACAACCGAGCGTCCTCAACGCCCCGGTCTCCGAGGCCACCGCATGGCCACCGGTCGGGAACCGGCCGAGGCTCAACGGACGGAATCCCCAGGGGTCGCGGGCGGCCACGACCTTGGTGCCGGCCAAGAGGACCAGGGAGAATGCCCCCTGCCACTCGGGCATGACCCGGGCCAGGCGTTCCTCCCACGTGCTTCCTTCGGATCCGGCGAGCATCAGGCTGAGGACCTCGGTGTCCGAGGAGCTCATGAGGCCGGCACCGCGCTCGAGCAACCGTTCGCGTAACCGGTCGGCGTTGGTGATGTTGCCGTTGTGCGCAACCCCGAGGGGGCCGTACAGGGTCTCGACGACGAATGGCTGGACATTGCGGTCGTTGTCCCCGCCGGTCGTCGAGTATCTCGTGTGGCCGATGGCCATAGGACCGATCAAGGGATCGAGCGTGCCGCTGGTGAAGACCGAGTTGACCAGACCGCGGCCCTTGTGGACCCGGACCACCCGGCCGTCGCTGACGGCGATGCCCGCCGCCTCCTGACCCCGGTGCTGAAGGGCGTGGAGACCGAAGAACGCCGCCCGGGCGGCCACCCCGCTCGGCAGCGACAAGCCGAGGACACCGCATTCCTCTCGGGGTGAATCGGAGAACATCGTGGGCGCGTGCCTTCAGAGCGGGAGGTCTCAGGTGGGGTTCTGGGCTGAGTCGGCGTCGAGCACTCTCTGGGCTCGCGCCTTCTGGAACATGCGGATCCGCCCGGCCAGCTCGGCGTCCCGGAGGGCGAGGATCTTGGCTGCCGAGAGCGCTGCGTTGGCCGGGTGGAGTGATATGGCCGGGTCGACGCCGGGTGGGGTGCGCAGGCTGGAGAGGACATCGAGCCCGGCAAAGGCATTCGACGCCGGCGGGCAGGCGATCACCGGCGAGACCACGTTGGCGGCGGTGAGCCCGGACAGCGCATCGCTCATGCCGGCGACAGTGATGAAGACCACCGGCTCGGCGGTGTTGTCGTAGTCGTGCAGCAGTTCGAGTACGTGCTCGGGCACCCGATGGGCCGACCCCACACGCCACACGTTCGGCACGGCCAGCTCGTCGAGGGTCGTGCGGATCTTGGCGACCCACTCGTCGTCGCTCGGCGAGCCGCTGAGAACGACGACGAGGCCGGGGCCGCTCATCGGTCCCCGCCGATCAACTGGGCGAGATTCTTCCGTAGGCGGTCGATCGCCGGCTGCTCGGCCGGTTCGAACGCTTGTCCGGTGAGCCGCTCGTACAGCTCGACGTACCGCTCGGCGGCCCGGTCCCACACCTCCTGGGGGAGCTCCGGCGGAGGTCCCTCGCCGCGGTAGCCAGCCGCCCGGAGGGCGAGCCTGACCGGCTCCTTGTCGAAGGACTCCGGACCCTTGCCGTCGGCCAACCGTTCCTCCAGCGAATCGATGGCCCAGAACCGGCTGCTGTCGGGCGTGTGGAGCTCATCGATGACGATGAGGCCGCCGTCGGGGGCGAGACCGAACTCGTACTTTGTGTCGGCGAGCACGAAACCGGCTCCGGCGGCGATTTCGGTTCCCCGGGTGAACAGCTCGAGCGCCGCCTTCTGGACCTCCGCCCACAAACCCGGCTCGACCAGCCCGTCGGCGGCGACTCGTTCCACGCTGATGGGCTGGTCGTGCTCGCCCTTGGCCGCCTTGGTGGTCGGCGTGATGAGCGGCTCGGGGAGCGGACCGTGCGGTTCGAGCCCGTCGGGCAGGCGGTAGCCGTAGAGCACCCGCTCCCCCGCCGCGTATCGGGGGAGAATGGAGGTGCTGGTCGATCCGGTCAGGCGGCCCCGCACGACCACCTCGACGGGCAGGGGAGTCGCGTCGACGGCGACGACGGCGTTGGGGTCGGGCACCTCGATCACGTGATTGGCCACGATGTCGGTCGTCCGGCCGAACCACCATGCCGACAACTGGTTGAGTACCTGGCCCTTGTGCGGGACGGTCCCGATCACCTGGTCGAAGGCGCTCAGCCGGTCAGTGGTGATCAGCAGCCTTCGGTGATCGGGAAGCTGCCAGGCTTCCCGGACCTTGCCCGACGAGTGTCCGGGCAGGTCGAACGCGATGGTCTCCAGCGTGCCGGCTGCTCCCACGGGGGTCATGGTATCGGCGGGACCGCCACGATCGCTGGATGCTGCGCCGACCGGGTGACCCTTCACGCTGCCGCCACTCCGGACCGGAACAGGGGTAGGCAGTTGCCCGAGCCGCCGCGCCAGCGGAGCGGGTCCTGCCAGGGATGCACGTGATTCTCGGGGTGGGGCATCAGGCCGAGGATCAACCCGCTCGGGTCGGTCACGCCGGCGACATCGCCCACCGATCCGTTCGGATTGTTCGGGTAGCCGCCGGGCTGATAGCGGAACACCACGCCGCTGCGTTCTTCGATCGCCGCCAGGTCGGCGGCCACGAACCGTCCCTCCCCGTGCGCCACCGGGCAGCGGAGCGGCTCGACGAGTCCGGCGGTCCAGGCGCTCGCCGGGCCCGGGTTGAGCCTCACCCAACGGCACTCGAACCGGCCCGACTCGTTCGCATCGAGGGTGGCGACTCCTGCCGGACCGTCGTCGCCGGGCAACAAACCGGTGCGGACAAGCGCCTGGAAGCCGTTGCAGATCCCGATGACCGGCTTGCCGGCGGCGACGGTGTCCCGCAGCTGGTCGGCGAACCATCCGATGAGATCGAGGCCGAGCAGGCGACCGGCTCCGAGCGCGTCGCCGTAGGAGAAACCGCCCGGCACTGCGAGGATTTGATAGTCGCTCATGCTGCGGTGGCCCGACCGCAGCTCGGTGAGCGGCACTGCCTCTGGTTCGGCGCCGGCCAGCCGGAAGGCCTCGGCCAGATCGTGATCGCGGTTGGTACCCGGGGCGATCGGTATCAGCGCGCGCGGCGTCATCGCTGGTGCCCCTTGACCGCTTCGCCGATCGCAGCATGGCTGAGCGTGATCGGGCCGATCACGACCGTCTCGCCGTCGGTTACTCGGCCGAGACGGGTAGCTCCCACCGCCCGGAATCGATGGGCGTCGGCCGGCCGTCCCTCGAGGAGGTACCGCGCCGGCCCTTCACCGAAGAGGACGTGGGGGTCGGCGGTGACGGGATCGTCGATCAGTTCGAGCCCCACCCGGCCACCGAACGCCCACTCGGCGGCGGCGACCGCCAATCCGCCCTCGGCCAGGTCGTGTCCGGACACGACGATGCCCGCATTGACGAGACGGGCCACCTGACGATGGACATCGATGGCGCCCGGATCCGGTCGGGGCACCTCGCCGGCCTCGCCGGCTCGGAGTCCACCGTGGACGGCCTCGTAATGCGAACCGCCGAGCGTGCCGTAGGGAGACCCGATCAGCCACACGTCATTGCCCGGACCGACCGCACCGGTGATGGGCACCGCCGTCGGTTCGGCCACCACGCCAACCGCCGTGATGACGAGGGTCGGAGCGACCGGATCGGCCGACCCGTTCGGGTTGACGAACTCGTTGTAGAGGCTGTCCTTTCCGGACACGAACGGCGCTCCGAAGGCCAGGGCGGCGTCGCGGCACCCCCGGCAGGCGGCAACGATCTGACCAAGCGTCTCGGGGTTGGTCGGTCGCCCCCAGGCGAAGTTGTCGAGCAACGACAACCGGTCCGGATCGGCGCCGCCGAGGACCGCGTTCCGAACCGCCTCATCGATGACCGTCCACGCCATGGCGTAGGCGTCGAGGGACCCGATGAGGGCGTTGACGCCGATGCCGATGGCCAGCGCCCGACCGCTGCTCGTGCCGGGCGGGATCTGGGCGGTGCCGTCGGCCGGGGCATCGCCGGCGGGGCCGCCGTAGGGACGGACGAGCGTGCCGCCCATGACCTCGTGATCGTAGGTCCGGACGACGTCCTCGTTGGAGCGGATGCTCGGATGAGCGAGCAGTCGAACCAGATCGCCGGTCGGGTTGCCGGTCGCCACGCGCACCGATTCCCGAACGGGACGGTGCAGCCGGATGACGGCCTGCATCCGGCGCTGCGGTCGGCCGTCGTGGAGGAACCGGCAATCGAGATCGATCACCGCCGACTCGTCGTCGCCGTCGATGACCCGCAGCATCCCGTCGCCGGTGAACTGGCCGATGACGGCGGCGTCGACAGCCCACCGTCGGGCCACAGCGAGGACCGGCTCGGGGTCGGGCGCAGCGAGCACCATCCGTTCCTGGGCTTCGCTCAGCCATACTTCCCACGGTGCCAGGCCCGCGTACTTTCGCGGTACCAGCGACAGGTCGACCACCGCGCCGAGTTCCTCGGCCATCTCGCCGACTGCACTGCTGAGACCTCCTGCCCCACAGTCGGTGATCGCGTGGTACAAGGCGTGATTGCGGGCTTCGATGACCACGTCGATGAGCCCCTTCTCGACGATCGGGTCCCCGATCTGCACCGAGGAGCCGGCAACCTCGGCGGTGCCGGCGTCGATCGTCTGGCTCGAGAAGGTCGCCCCTCCGACCCCGTCCCGGCCGACCGCCCCGCCGAGCACGACGATCGAATCACCGGCCTCGGGCGCCGTCGGGTTCGAGCCATGGGGAAGGATTCCCACACAGCCGGCAAACACGAGTGGCGTGGTCGTGTACCGGGGGTCGTGGACGATGGCGCCGGCGAGATTCGGCACGCCGATCTTGTTGCCATAGTCGCCGATACCTGCCACCACGCCGTCCCGGATCCGCCGGGGATGCAACACACCGTCGGGCACGTCAGCCGGGTCGAGGTCGGTCGGCCCGAAGCACAGGACGTCGGTGAGAACGATTGGCTTGGCCGAGACGCCGAGGATGTCCCGCACGACGCCGCCGACGCCGGTGTTGGCGCCACCGAAGGGCTCCAGCGCCGACGGGTGATTGTGGGTCTCCGCCTTGAGGGCCAGATCGAACGTCTCGTCGAACTCGACCACACCGGCGTTGTCGACGAAGGCGCTGCGCACCCAGGGTGCATCGATCTCGTCGGTGGCAGCCCGCAGGTAGGTCGAGAGAAGCCCATCGACCTCGGTGACCGATCCGTCGGCCTCGGTCACCGAGATCAGCGCCCGAAAGGTCTTGTGGGCGCAATGCTCGCTCCAGGTCTGGGCCAGCGTCTCCAGTTCCGCATCGGTGGGATCGCGACCGAGGTCCGAGAAGTGGGCGGCGATGACCGACATCTCCTCGGGGTCGAGGCCCAGACGGCGCTCCCGGTTGACGGCCTCGAGGCCAGCCGCATCGAGGCCTCCGATCTCCACGATCTCGGTGGCCGGGGCGGTTGCCCCGTCGCCCACGAACGCCGGCTCGAGGTGCCCGATCGCCCAGCGTTCGATCACCTCGTTGTGGAGGACCCGATCCGACAGCGCTTGGAGCTGGGTGTCGGTCAGCTGGCCTTTGACGATCCAGCGGGTTCCGATGGTGGCGGCATCCACGGCCAGCCCGACCTCATGCGCCACCCGGACGAGCTCGGCGCCCTCGCGATCGGTGACGCCGGGGCGAAGCCCGGTCTCGATCTGGCGTTCGCCGGCGCCGGGAGCTGCGTCGCGAGCCGGCTCGGCGTGTTCCCACCACCCGTCGACCGGGTCGACGCAATAGGTGCGAGCCAGTCGGTCCAGCTCCGCCTCGGCGAGCAGGCCGGCCACGTGAACCAGCTGGTACCGGGTGATCTGTTCGACCGGCAGGTCGAACAGGTGCGCCGCTCGTACGGCGTCCACGTCGCCATGGCCGGGTCCGACGACGAAGGCGTGCTGCGTCGATCCTTCCCTCACCGGGGTCCCCTGCGCTCCACGGGGGTTGTTTCTATCGGAACGCGCGCGCCTTACGCACCCGACTTGCGCCGGTCGAGGCGATCGGCGCCGCTGTCCATCCCCGGAAGCTGGGGTTGGAGCCAGCCATGCTGGCTCGCCAGTTGCAGGACGAGATCCTCGACCTCGTACCAGTTCGCCGCTCTCGGGCCGGCCAGAGACCGGTTGTACGGCTGATCGAACACGATCACGTCGTTGCCCGCCCGCCGGAGGGCGCTGATGTTGTGCTCGGCATCGTCGATGTACACGTGGGCCTCGACCTGCGGCTTGGCACCGAGGAAACAGATGTCCCGGTACGGGATGCGGGCCTCGTCGAGCCAGGCGACGGTGTCGGAGACCGCGGCCTCGTGGCTCCAGTTGACGTACAACCGGTGGGTGATGATTCGAATCCAGATGCCTGCGTCACTGAGACGCCACAGCGCGTCCGCAGCCCCCTCGATCACCGGCAGGTGACGGAGCATCCGCTGCTCGGAGACCGCTTTGTGGTGCAACCGGCCGAATTCGGCCTCGGTCAGGTCCCACTCCCGAAAATCCCAGCTTCGCTCGAGAGGAAGCGTCTGCGCGTCGACACCGCGTTCGGCGGCGACGAAATTGCGAAACCCGATGGTGTAATCGGCGCACACTCCATCGAGATCGACGCCGAAGATGAACCCATTCGAGGTCACCATGAGCAAGCTAGTTGGTGCGCTGGCGGCCGCCGGGGATGGCGACGCCCGCTCACACCGTCGACGGCTCGGTCGCCCGCTCGAGGCGGTCCAGGGCGTCGCTCCACCAGCTGTTGTCGACGACGGTCAGGCCCGGCACGCTCGACAGCAACTCGTCGACGAGGAAGACCATCGCCGGGTCGCCGGTGTCGAGCCTGATGTCGAGGAGGTGATCGATCACGCGGTTCCGATCCGAGAGTTGCCCGTTGATTTCGGCACGGAGCATGTCAACCCGGCTCTTGATCTCGGCAGCGTCGTCGATCACAGGTTCCATACTCTCACCTATCGGCAGCTTCTCCCCCATCGGGTGAGAGTGTCATCTGACTCACCCACAGGGCCGTCCGGCCCAGTCCGGTAGTCCCAGGGGTGGAGATCAGCCGGTGAGACACGTGCGAATCGCCTCGTCCACCTCACCGAGGTAGGTCTGGTACCGGTCGTAGGCGTCGCGCTCTTCGAGACTCGCGTCAGCGGCCGGCTCTCCGGGGGGATCGAGGCTGAACCGGCTGATGTCGGCTTCGTCCAGGCCGCTGTCGTCGTAGAGCGATTCGGCCACGCACTCTGCCTCGGTGTCGTCGAGGTCGGCCTGGATGATCAGGCGGTTCACCAGTTCTTCGCGGTTGGCTCCGGCGCCGAATCCGCAGGAGGTGAACACGAAGGCGGTGCCGGCGAGCATCGCCAGCAGACGACGGGGGGCGCGCATGCCCCCAGTCAATCAGCCAGGACGAGGCGTTCCGACCGGACCGGTGTCACGCCACCGTTCCGAGAGGGCGACGCTCGGTCAGGGGCGGAGCTGATCCTCGATGACGGGAACGATCGATGGATCGGCGAGCGTGGTTGTGTCGCCGATGGGGCGGCCTTCGGCGAGGTCGCGTAGGAGGCGGCGCATGATCTTGCCGCTGCGAGTCTTGGGGAGCTCGGGGACCATTGCCAGATCGGCCGGTTTGGCGATCGGGGAGATCACCTTGGCCACGTGATTTCGGAGCTCGGTGCGTAGCTCGTCGCTGGGATCGGCCCCGCCCCGCAGGATCACGAAGGCGGCGATCGCCTGTCCCGTGGTCGGGTCGTCCCGGCCCACGACGGCCGCTTCGGCCACCGCCGGGTGGTCGACGAGGGCCGACTCGATCTCGGTCGTCGACAGCCGGTGCCCCGAGATATTCATCACGTCGTCGACACGACCGAGCAACCAGATGTCACCGTCGTCGTCGTACTTGGCGCCGTCACCGGCGAAGTAGCGACCCTCGAAGCGGGACCAGTACGTGTCGACAAACCGTTGCGGATCGCCCCAGATACCCCGAAGCATCGACGGCCACGGCTCGGTCAGGGTCAGGTAGCCGCCACCGGGGATCCCGACCGGCTCCCCCGAGTCGTCGACGATCTCTGCCGAAATGCCCGGCAGCGGCCCACTGGCCGAGCCCGGCTTGAGGGTGGTCACCCCGGGGAGGGGGGCGATCATCATGGCCCCGGTCTCGGTCTGCCACCACGTGTCGACGATGGGGCAGCGACCGCCGCCGATGTAGGTGTGGTACCACATCCAGGCTTCGGGGTTGATCGGCTCGCCGACCGAACCGAGCACTCTGAGCGACGACAAATCCCGACGCGAGGGCCATTCAACGCCCCACTTCATGAAGGTGCGGATGGCGGTCGGAGCGGTGTACAGCTTGGTGACGCCGTAGGCTTCGACGAGTTCCCAGAACCGGTCCTTGGCCCACCCGGACCGGTCGCCCTGACGGTTCGCTTCCCGGGGTGTGTCCGGCGTGCCTTCGTACATCACGCTGGTCGCCCCGTTGGCCAGCGGTCCGTACACGATGTAGGAGTGGCCGGTGATCCAGCCGATGTCGGCTGCGCACCAGTACACGTCGCTGTCGGGTTGCAGGTCGAAGACGTAGTTGTGGGTGAACGCCGCCTGGGTGAGGTAGCCGCCGGTCGTGTGCATGATCCCTTTGGGTTTCCCGGTGGTGCCCGAGGTGTACAGCAGAAACAGCAGGTCCTCGGCGTCCATCACCTCCGGCGGGCACGATGCCTCCTGGACCGGTACGACGTCATGCCACCAGAGGTCACGACCCTCGGTCATGTCCACCGGATCGGCGGCCTCACCGATCCGTCGGACGACGAGGCAGTGCTCGACCGTCGAGGTGCCCTCCAGGGCCTCGTCGACGATCGGTTTCAACACGCTCGGAGCACCGCGGCGGTAGCCACCGTCGGCGCAGATCACCAGCGTTGCCTCGGCGTCGTTGATGCGATCGGTGAGGGAGGCGGCACTGAACCCTCCGAAGACGACGCTGTGCGGTGCCCCGATCCGGGCACAGGCGAGCATGGCGACCGCCAGCTCGGGGATCATCGGCATGTAGATCGCCACCCGATCCCCCCGCCGCACGCCGAGCGACCGCAAGGCGTTGGCGGTCCGCTGGACCTCGGTGAGCAGGTCGGCATAGGTGAGGCGCCGGGTGTCCCCGGGTTCGCCCTCCCAATGGAACGCCACCTTGTCTCCGCGACCGGCCTCGACGTGGCGATCGAGGCAGTTGGCCGACACGTTCAGCTTTCCGCCAACGAACCAGCGGGCGAATGGGGCGCCCGACCAATCGAGCACGCCTGACCACCGTTCACTCCAGGTCAGCCGCTCCGCCTGCCGTTCCCAGAAGGCGAGCCGGTCGGCCCGGGCGGCGTCGTACATCGAGCGATCGTTCACCAGTGCCTGAGCGGCGAACTCCGTAGGTGGCGGGAACGACCGAGTCTCCTCGAGCAGGGCTTCAATGGCGTCGGTTGATCCTGGAGTGCTCATGCAACCAGATTCTTCCGCATCCCCTTCACGCCGTCCAACAGGACCCTTGTTGCTCCAACCCCGCGCAACGGGTTACACCTCGATGGGCCGGACGACCCTCGCCGGGCAGGTGGCACGACCCATGTCGGCTTCGAGGCGAGGCCGCTACGGTGACGCGCGGCGGAGGAGGGACATGGGTGCACGCCGGCAAGGTCAAAGAACGACCGCACGCCTGATCAAGACGATCGACCAGCTGACGCAGTTGCTCGGCACGGTCGAAGCCGATCCGGTCGAGTCACTCCGCGCCGTCCCCTTCCCCCTACGGCGCCTCGCCGTCGGTGTCGACGTTCTCGATCGGGCCTCCGCAGGAGGCGGCGACCGCCAGTCCCCGGTGATCATGTCGGTGAGAACCCAGCTGGAGCCGCTGGTGGTGCTCGTCTCCCAGCCCAACGTCGTCCGACCGCCGTTCAGCCCCGACCTCCGGCAGCGCGTCGGATATGCCATCGCCGTTCTGCTGAGCGTGCGGGCCCGTCTGGGGGACCGCCCGCCTCGCCTGCGCTCGAAACCGCTGCTCCGGGCGGGCGACGAACGGCTGCACGATCTTCGGGACCGCTGGACGGCCTATCGCCAGAATCCCTCGTTCGAGAACCTGGAACGGTTGCGCTCGGCCACCACTTCGCTCTGCGACCTCTACTGGGTGCTCGGGCTGGCCGGATCCGAGCCTCGGGTTCGCAACGTCCGCCGGTTATGCAGTCTGCTGGACGAAGCCCACGATCGACGGGGCGATCTCGGCGAGGTCCCCGCACTGATGCGGGAGATCACCGCATCAGCAAACGCTGTCTGCCGACCGACGTTCGCCGAGCACCGTCGGTGGCTCGATTCGGTCCTGGCCTGAGGAGCGCGATCAGGCCCGGCGGCGATGCTGCACCGCCGGAGTGGCGCCGATGACCGTTGCGCTGAACCACAATCCACCGAACACTGTGACCGGCCACCAGAACTCCCCGCTCCACCGGTCGAGGAACTCATAGCCAAGACCGCGACCGAACCCGACGGCGCTGATCGCCATGGCGATCGCCTGCCAGCGGCGATGATAGGCGAACAGCCCGAGGGCTTCACCGCAGTAGGCGACCGTCGCCGGGATGCACAGGACCCAGATGGCCGCCATGTCCCAGGAGCGGGGCCACAGTTCGATGCCGGCGGCGAACAGGAAGGCGACCAGTACGCCGATCGGGTAAAGAATGCCGCAGCGGCGACAGATCCAGCGTCCGCCGACGTGGACACAGCGCGGTTCGTAGTCGGCCGGCCACCGGTGAGCGAGCCAGAGATTGGCGACCGCCTCGTCGTGCGACAGCGCTCGGACTGGGCCGACGGACCCTCCCTCAGCGTCCCGTTGCCGCAGTTCGGCCAGTTTGGCCGAGAACGCTGCATCTGGGTCCGACGGCGCAGTCACCCCGTCCTTTCGGCGGGTTCGATTCGGGGATGAGTACACGTGCCTCAACTTGACCGTCCGGTCAAGTTGAGGCAGGCTGAGGGCATGCCCGAAGCAGTGATCGTTTCCACCGCCCGCAGCCCGATCGGCCGAGCCTTCAAAGGGTCGCTCAAGGACGAGCGCCCCGATGACATCACCGCCCAGATCGTGGAGGCGGCGCTGGCCAAGGTGCCCGAACTCTCCGCCGAGGACGTCGAGGACCTCATCGTCGGCTGCGGCTCTCCGGCCGGGGAGCAGGTCTTCAATCTGGCTCGTGTGGTGGCCGTCCTGAGCGGGCTGGACAACGTCCCTGGCGTCACCGTCAACCGGTATTGCTCGAGTTCTCTCCAGACGATCCGCATGGCTGCCCACGCCATCAAGTCAGGAGAGGGTGACGCATTCGTCGCTGCCGGAACCGAGTTCGTGAGCCGCTATGTCAACGGCGCATCCGACAACGCCGAAGCAGCCAACCCTCGCTTCGCCGACGCCCACGCTCGAACCAAGGAGCGCGAACAGGGCGGTGCCGAGACCTGGGCACCCCCAGGAGGACTTCCGGACATCTACATCTCGATGGGCCAAACAGCGGAGAACGTCGCTCAGTTGGAGGAGGTGTCCCGGGAGGAGCAGGATCGCTGGGGGGTGCGGAGTCAGAACCGGGCCGAAGCGGCCATCGAGCGGGGGTTCTTCGAGATGGACATCACGCCGGTCACGCGAGCCGATGGGAGTGTGCTGGACGCCGACGACGGCCCCCGCCCCGGCACCACCTACGAGGCGGTCAGCCAGCTCAAGCCGGTGTTCCGCCCCGATGGGACGGTGACCGCCGGCAATGCCTGTCCCCTCAACGACGGGGCGGCAGCGGTCGTCGTCATGAGCGACACCAAGGCCAAAGCGCTCGGCATCAAGCCGCTGGCGCGCATCGTCAGCAGCGGAGTCACCGGACTCAACCCCGAGATCATGGGGCTTGGACCGGTGGAAGCGACCCGAATGGCACTCCGCCGGGCCGGAATGACCATCGACGACATCGACCTGGTCGAGATCAACGAGGCGTTCGCAGCGCAGGTTCTCCCCTCGGCAAAGCATCTCCACATCGACCCCGAGAAGCTCAACGTCAACGGCGGCGCCATCGCCCTGGGCCACCCGTTCGGGATGACCGGCGCCCGCATCATGACGACCCTCATCAACGGCCTCGTCGATGCCGACAAGACCGTGGGTTTGGAGACAATGTGCGTCGGCGGTGGTCAGGGCATGGCGATGATCATCGAACGGGTCTGACGAAGGTCAGGTGACTGCGGCGACCGCCCGCAGCGTCACATACGGGCTGCCACAGCGGCGGCTGCGCCGTTCGAGCGCCGGCAGATGCATCGGCCGGAACACCCGCCGCAACGGCCACGTGTGGTCGTCCAGCTGACGCGCCGCCAGCTCGTCGAGAGCAGCCTGCATTCTCACATCGGCTGGGCCCGTGTGGTTGACGAAGTCGATCACCTCGATCAGATCGGTCCGCCAATCGAGCGGGAACGTCGGTTCGAGCCAGTCGGCGGCGTGGGAGACCCGTTCCCCCAGCGGCAGAATCGACCCGTCACTGGTTTGAAAGAGGTTGCGCTCGAGAAACGACTCCCTGATCGCCTGCACGAGTTCGGCGGCGACCGGATCGGCGGAATCACCGCTGACCCATGATCGGAGCGCCATTCCCGTCTTGATCAATCCGATGGCGCAGGTCGTCGACGTCATGCACCCACCGTGGCGGGTTTCCAGGCAGTCGTAAAACGGATGGGCAGCCGGCGACCGCTGCAGTTCTCCGTGGCGCCGAACGTCCTGATACTGCTCGATCCAGCGGATCTGGGGCTCGGCCAGATCCCTTCGATCCCCCGCCAGGTAGAGCGAACCGGCCATGCCGACATAGCAGCTGAGCACACCGCTGCGGGCGCCGTCGACGGAGAAGGTGCCCTTCCACTGGCCCCGAACGGCGAGGAACTCGACCGCCCGCTCCCATTGCGGCAACCAGTTGAGCCCGAGATCAGCGAACGCCTTGGCCATCCAGAAGGTCGTCAGGATCCGGCGTTCGCGATGATCGGAGTCACCCCAGCTCCCGTCGAGATGCTGGCTGGCCGTCGCCCGGGTGACCAGCGGAGAGATGGCGACTGCTGACCGCAGGGTCGCCAGGTCCGCCTCGCCGGCGCGAGAAGGCGACGCTCCCCCGTCGCCGGCCAGGCGGGTGGCGACGAGCAATCGCACGACCGGGTCGTCGAAGTCCCGGAGCCACCGCACCACACCATCGAGTACCGGGAGTCGCAGTGGGTCTCGGGATGCGGGAGAGGGGGATGAGGCCCCGTCGCTGCTGGACATCATCCCCAGCAGGGTTGTTCGGCCCCCCGATCGACGGGAAGGGCCGAACGTCCCTTGTGCTGGGGCCGGCCGGGGGCCGGCCGGTGAGTCAGACGTCGAGCCGGTCGCTGACCGAGGCCGACCCGCCGAGATCGACGGTACTCGCCGCAGGCCGCGGCGGCGGCGGACCGGCCGGCTCGGGCGTCGGTTCTGTGCCGCCCTGATCGAGACGGAACGGCGGGTACTTGTCGGTCATGAGCGACGCGTAGGCGACCACTCGATAGATCCAACGGTTCAGCCCGATGATCAGATCGAAGAGTGCCTGCGGATACCGGCCGGTGAAGAGCAAGACGACGCCGGCCACCAGCACGAGCAAACCGAGCAGACCGATGCCGCTGTAGCTGGTCCCGTTGCCGGTCGTCCAGCTGGCTCCACCGTTGAGAAGCAGGCCGACGACGACGTAGTGCGGGATCGCCAGCAACCACCATTTCACGAGCACCAGGCCCCTGGACAGCCGCTCGGGATAGGCGATGTCGAGCGTGGCCAGATCGCCCGGACGGCGATCGAGGCTGAACGGCGGGTACCGGTCGGTCCCCAATCCCCCGTTGGTTGCGTAGTACGACACCCGCCACGACCAGCGGAGCACGCCGACGTTGAAGTCGAAGATCCCTCGTGGGTACCGGCCGGTGAACAAGATGGCGAAGAACGCGACGACGGTGAGGACGGCGAAGGCGATCCACAGGAAGAACAGCACGAAGAAATGGGGGATGGCGAGGAACCACTTGACCAGCCACTTCCACTGTGACAGCTGCGGGTCGAGGCTGGCGCTCAGGGCCACCGGGTGATCCTCGTCGACGGTGGCGACGGCCAGTGCCGCCGGTGTCACGAACTCCCCGGCGGGCACCGGCTGGGGCACCTGCCGCAGTCCGACAGCACCGGCGATGATCAACGCGACCGCCACCGGGGTGAGCACCAGACCGGCACCGAGCAGCAACACGATGGCCGGGAAGACGAACCCGGCCTTGGCGCCGACATTGACATCGGCGATCACCCCCGGGCTGCCGTCGGCATTCATCAGAACCGCCGACCATGTCCCTTCGGTTGCCTCCCACTCCAGTTCGAGGGGCAACGGCCCGGCGTCGAAGGCCACCCAGAAGTCCTGGTCGGTCGGCGGGTCGATCACACCGTTGCCGGACCGCTGGACATATGTGGGCCGGTCACGGTCGAAATCGACGAGCTCGTTGTGAGCGACGCCGGAGAGGTAGGCATCGAGGTCGTCCTGGGGGGCGATCCCGATGAACAGATCCTTGGCCGAGGTGCTCTGGTCGATCCGAAGCCGCACGTCGGCGTCCAACCGGTCGATCACCCAATCCGGCGTGCCGGGTCCGGTGGAGAGATCGAGTTGATCACTGTGGACGGCCACTGTGGCCGTCTCGATCCGCTCGATCGTGGTTTCGAAATAGCCGTCGTCGTCGCGCCCAAAGGCATATCCCAACCCCAGTGCGCCGCCGCTGAACAGCAGGGCGATCGCTGGCAGGATGAGCAGGCAACCGACGACGAGGGCGATGATACGTCCTGGTCGCATGACATTCTCCCTTGATGAAGGTCTCGGTGCCCATGGTCGGCTGTCGCGCCGGGAAGCGAAAGAGGCCAACGTCCCACCGGCGAGGGGCGACGACCCTCGGCTGCTACCGGGCGATCGCCGCAACCGTTGCATTCGTGAGGGTGGCGAGATCGCTCGGAGCGAGGGCCAGTTCGAGGCCGCGCCGGCCACCGCTCACGTGCATCGTGTCCACACCCGGATGGGGAATCCGTCGCTGTTCGAGCAGCCGGACGGCGGGTGTCACCGCCCCAGTGTGGCCGCCGAACCAGCGCTGCCGGCGGCGCCGCTAGGGTCTGGGGGGTGACCGACCTCTGCGATCTGCCGGCGATCGACCAACGTCGGAGGATCGACCGGCGGGAGGTGTCGGCCCGGGAGCTCCTCGACGCCCACCTGGAGCGGATCGCCGAGCGGAACGGTCAGCTCAACGCCATCGTCGCCCTCGATCCGGATGTCGCGTCGAGGTATGCCGACGCCATCGACGCGTCGGTTGCCGCCAACGCCGACCTCGGTCCTCTCGCCGGCCTGGTGACGGCGTTCAAGGATCTGGCCGAGACGGCGGACTTCCCGACGACCTATGGCTCGCCCGTGTTCGCCGGTCATCGCCCCCCGGCCAACAACCTGCTCGTCGATCGGATGCTGGCCGCAGGTGCGGTGCCGCTCGGTAAGACCAACGTTCCCGAGTTCGGTGCCGGCTGCCACACCTTCAACCCGGTCTACGGCACGACCCGAAACGCCCACGACCCGACCCGGAGCGCCGGCGGGTCCTCCGGTGGCGCCGCGGTCGGGCTGGCGACCGGGATGCTGGCCATCGCCGACGGCTCCGACCTGGGCGGCTCGCTGCGGAACCCGGCTGCATGGAACAACGTGGTCGGGTTCCGATCGTCCCCCGGTGTGGTCCCCAACATCGACCCCGGCCTCCGCTTTCCCGATCTCGGTGTCGCCGGTGCCATGGGCCGGACTGTCGACGACCTCTCGCTGCTGCTCGGCGTGATCGCCGTGGCCGATTCTCGTGACCCGGCCAACCGCGGCCTGTCCATTCCGAGTCCGGTGGACCCTCTGGATGGACCGGTCCGGGTGGCGTGGAGCCCCACGCTGGGCGGTCTCCCTGTCGAGCAGGGCATCCTGGCGGTTCTCGAGCGATTCGTCGGTGAGTGCGAGGCACTCGGATGTCAGGTGAGCGAGGCCGAGCCGGACTTCGGTGGAGCCGACGAATGCTTCGAGACGCTGCGGTCGTGGGGCATGGCCAACGGACAGGTCGGCGAGGTCGCAAACCCGGCCATGCTCAAGGCTGCCCTCGTCGAGGAGCTCGAGCGCGGCCAGCGGCTGTCCGGTGGCGACGTCGCCTCGGCGATCGCCCACTTGCAGACCCTCTGGCGCCGGGCTCATCGGTTCTTCGAGCGGTACGAGCTGCTGATCGGCCCGGTGAGCCAGGTGGCGCCCTTTCCCGCCGAGTGGGAGTACCCGACCGAAGTTGCCGGCGTGCCGATGGAGCGCTACCTCACCTGGATGCGAAGCACCTCCCGGATCACGGCCATGCAGCTCCCGGCCCTGGCCCTGCCCTGCGGGTTCGATGCCGACGGACTCCCCGTTGGTGCCCAGCTGATCGGCGGTCCCCGCCAGGACCTCTACGTCCTCCGAGCCGGGAAAACCTTCGAGCGGCTCCGCCGGCCCGCCGGTTCCTAGTAGTCGATCCCCTTTTTGGCGAGGATGCCCTGATCGAATGCGTGCTTCACGACTCGCATCTCGGTGACGGTGTCGGCCACGTCCACCACGGCCTGGGCCATGTCCCTCCCGGTGAGGATCAGGCTGACCTTCTCCGGCCGCTGGGCGATCGTCTCGGCGACCTCGGCGGCGTCGATCCAGCCCCAGCTGATCGCGTAGCTGATCTCGTCCATCACGATCAGCCGGTAGGAGTCAGACGCGATCAGGTCTCTGACGAAGGCCCAGCCGGCCACCGCCTTGGCCCGCGACTCGTCGAGGTCCTCGGAGTCCCAGGTGAATCCGTCCCCGGCGGCAAACCAGTCGACGCCGAGCCGCCGGCAGATCTTCTCCTCACCGACCTGCCAGTCCCCGCTCTTGAGGAACTGCACGACGGCGACCCGCCAGTCGATGGCCACGGCCCGGAGGACGACCCCGAAGGCCGCCGACGACTTGCCCTTCCCGTGGCCGGTGTTGACGATCACCAGGCTGGATGCCGAGCGAAACGCCTCCTTGTTGGGGCTTCCCGTCGGGATGGCCGTCGGATCCCTCGACTCGGGAGTGGTGGCATCAGAGGCTGGGTTGGTCACGGGCAGATCCTCGCAGAGAGAGCGGCACGATGATGGGAGACCCGGCATCGTCGTGTGTGCAGTGGACGGGCGTACCGAAGTGGCGCCGGAGCAGGTCAGGGTCCATGATGACCAGCGAGGGTCCCTGCGCCACCACCCGGCCGCCATCGAGAATCACCACCTCCTGGCCGTACCGAGCGGCGGCGGTGAGGTCGTGCAGAGCCGAGATCACCGTCAGCCGGTGCCGGGCGGCGAGCTCGGCGACCAGTTCCATCACTTCGACCTGGTGGCCGAGATCGAGCGAACTGGTCGGCTCGTCCAGAACCAGGATCTCGGCGTCCTGGCAGAGCGCCCTGGCGAGCACCGCACGTTGAGCCTCGCCCCCGGACAGCTCGCTCAACCGGCGGCCGGCCAGGCCGACCAGATCCATCTGGTCGATCGCCACCTCCGCCCGCCTGCGGTCGTCGGGACCTTCGGTGGTCAGCCACCCGAGATGCGCCGACCGCCCCAGGAGGACATACTCGGCCACGGTCATCCCCGGGGGAAGGACCGGGGTCTGCGGGACGAAGGCGAGGAATGTGGCCCGCTTCCCGGTCCGCCCGGGAAAGCGCACCCGATCGGCACCGGCACCGAACCCCACGATCGCCGACAGCAGAGTGGATTTGCCGGCACCATTCCGGCCGATCACCGCTGTCCACCGATCGGGGGCGAACGACAGCGAGACATCATCGAGCACCGTGTGCCGGCCGTGACAGACGGTCAGTGCGTCCACGACGATCGACGGAGCGCCGGGGATGCTCACAGCGAACCTGCCTCGGTGCGCCAGAGCAGCACGGCGAAGAAGGGTGCGCCGACGAAGGCGGTGACCACGCCGATGCCGATCTCGGCCGGTGCGAGGACGGTGCGGCTGATCCAATCCGCGAGCACGAGGAAGGCGCCACCCGCCAGCGCCGACAGGGGAACGACGATCCGGTAGCTGGTGCCCACCGCCAGCCGGACGGCGTGGGGGACCACCAGGCCCACGAAGGCGATCAGACCGCTCACCGACACGGCGGCCGCCGTCAACAGGGAGGCGGCGAGCAGCACGACCAGCCGGAGACGCCTCGGATGCAGCCCGAGCGACACCGCTTCGGCCTCGCCAACCCTCAGAACATCGAGCGGGCGCCGGAGACACACGAGGACACCGCCGCAGAACACCAGGTAGAACGCCAGCACCTGGGCTCGCTCCCAATCGGCGGTGATCAGGGTTCCGAACAACCAGGAGATGATCGAGCGCTGGCTGTCGACGTCCCGGCTGAGCAGGAGCGTCTGGAGCGCAGTGAAGAACGACGCAGTGGCGATCCCAGCCAGGAGGAGTGAGGCGGTTTGACCGGGAGCAGCACTGCCGATCACCAAAGAAATCGCCACAGCCGCCAGCGCACCGGCGAAGGCGAACAGCTGAACGGCACCGACCGGACCGAGGCCGAAACCGAGATCCATCACCATGGCGACCGTGGCGCCGAAGCCGGCGCCGGCGGCGATCCCGAGAAGGAACGGATCGGCGAGCGGGTTCCGGAACACCCCCTGGTACCCGGCGCCCGACAGCGCCAACGAGGCACCGACGAGGGCACCCAATGCGACCCTCGGGAGTCGCCACTGCGTGAGAATCGTCACCTGACGATCGTCGAGCCCCGAGTTCACATCGATCAGTGGAAGCAAGTCGATCAGTTCGAGCACGACGCCCGAGACGGGCAGGCCGGCCGCTCCGGTGCACACGCTGAGGCCACAGGCTCCGACGGCCAGCACGACCAGACCAGCCACGCTCGGCGACCGAACCCGGAACGATCGCCGGACGGCCTCGCCCGGGCGGTCGGTGAGGTCGACGACGGTCATGCTCACTCCGTCCTGACCCGGACGGCCAGCTCGGCCAGGCGCTCGGCGAGATCGGCCACCCGCGGTCCCCAGCGAGAGGCGATGTCAGAGCTCACCTGTTCGATGTCGCCGTTCTGGACCGCTGTGATGACGTCCCACCCCGGACGGGCGGCGACGTCGGCGGCGGTGTAGCCGACCAGGTCGGTGATCACGATCAGCTCGGGATCGGCTTCGATCAGAAACTCCGGCGACAGCTGTGGGTAGCCGAACCCGTCGGGGTCGGCGGGGTCGGCGATGTTCTCGAATCCGAGCCGCCGGTACAGATCGCCGATGAAGGACGCCGAGCTGACCGAGTAGAACGTGTCGTCGAGCTCGTGATAGACCCGTACCGGCTGGCCGGCCGAGCCGGCCGAAGCCACCGCGGTGTCCACGCGCCCTTGGACCTCGACGGTCACCGCTGCTGCGCGATCGGTAGTATCGGTCACGGTTCCCAGTTCGGCGATCTGCGCGTAGGTGTCCTCCACGGTGAGGGCTGCCGGCTGGAGAAGGACGGGAACCCCGAGCCGGGCAAAGGCCTCGGTGAGCGCATTCTCCGGATCGAACCCGACGATCAACAGATCCGGTTCGTAGGTGCTGATCGCCTCGACGTTGGGCTCGAAGGCGGCGAGGTCGGTGGTCGGAGCTTCCGGTGGATGGTTGGACAGGCTGTCGACGGCGACAACTTGGTCGCCGGCTCCGATGGCGAAGAGGATCTCGGTAGCCGACGGCGACAGGCTCACGATGCGTTCGGGTCGGGACTCGATGGTCACGGTGCCGTTGAGCGCCTCGAGGACGACGGGGTAGGCGGGCGCCTCGGTGGTAGTGGTCGGCTCGGTGGTGGTCGTCGCGACGGTGGTAGTCGTCGCGACGGTCGTGGTTTCCGCCGGTGGCTGTGCGTCGTCGGCCAAGGACGCCGACTCGCCACTCGAACATGCCGAAAGGACGAGCAACAGCGCCACCAGCAGGGCGGAGGGACTGGGGACGGTGGACATCGATGGATTCCTACCTCGGGAACGACCGCCGCTCGGCGGCGAACTGCGATACGACAGGACCAGGCGACCTGGCTCACCGCCGGCGGGCCCAAGGACCGACGGGCGGATCACAGTTGCGGGACAGCGCCGGAATCACACCGGACTTCGCTGGACGTGCCGGTCTCGAACGAGACCTCCCCGACGGTACCAGTTCCTGGTCTGGCAGTGCACGTGGGTGTCGCATGGGGACCGGGATTGCGCGCGCTAGGTTCCCGCTGTGGGATCGCTTCACCTGGAGATCCGCCTCCTGTCGCTGCCCGTCGCCGTGGCTCTGGCGTCGACCCACGACCCCGACCCGAACCCGAGCAGGATGCTCACCATCGTTCGACTGGAGAACGAGCACGGTGCGGTCGGCTGGGGTGAATGCGCTGCGCTGAACCGGCCCGGCTACACCGATG
>JBFGLT010000031.1:0-22763 GCA_041576015.1 Acidimicrobiales bacterium | reverse complement strand
GACCGGCCGCAACGTCAGGCGGCACCGACAACAGCACGATCAAGTCCGGCAGCCGATCGTTGAGGGCGAAGCGGTTCAACGATCGGATCGTGTTGATTCCGAGACCGCGCGCACCCCCCTGGTAAGCAAGCGAGGAGTAGACCGACCGATCTGACACGACGTGTCGGCCGCCGCCGAGGGCGGGCTCGACCACCCGAGCCATGTGTTCGGCCCGATCGGCGGCCATGAGCAACGCCTCGGCGCGGGCGCTCACCTCGGGCAGGTCGGGAGCGAGAAGCAGTCGGCGAAGTTCGGCGCCAAGGGTGGTGCCACCGGGCTCGCGGGTGAGAACGGCATCGAGGCGCCGGGCGAGTCGCTTGGCCTGCGTGCTCTTGCCTGAGCCCTCGCCACCCTCCAGCGCGACATACCAGGGCACCTAGAACGGGTCCTCTTCCGACGGGGTCGTGGATCCGGCCTTGCGAGCAACCTTCTTGGCGGTCTTCTTGGCGCTCTTCTTGGCCGTCGACCGCTTCGTGGTGGCCCGCTTCTTTGCGTTCGACCGCTTCTTGGTCGCCCGCTTCTTGGCGGGACCGGCGGCCCGTCGGTCGGCCAGGAGCTCCGACGCCCGCTCGATGGTCACCGTCTCGGGATCGTCGCCCTTGCGGAGGCTGGCATTGGTCTCTCCGTCGGTGACATAGGGCCCGAACCGGCCCTCCCTGAGCTCGACCGGCTTGTCGGTCGCCGGATCGGTGCCGAGCGCCTTGGCGGGCTGCTGCTGTCGTTGACCTCGGCGCCGTCGTGGCTGGGCAAAGAGGGCCAAGGCCTCCTCGACGGTGACGGTGAACAGGTGATCCTCTGACTCGAGGCTGCGGGAGTCGGTCTTGGAGTTCCCGTCGTCGTCGATCACGGTGCGACTGACGTAGGGGCCGTACCGCCCATTCCGTGCCTCGATCATCTGGCCCTTGTCGTCAGGTCCGACCTGGCGAGGGAGGGACAGCAACTTGAGGGCGTCGTCGAGTGTCACGGTGTCGGGATCCATCGTCTTGAACAGCGACTCCATCTTCGGTTTGGTGCCCGCCTCGTCGTCACGGTCGCCGAGCTGAACGTAGGGCCCGAACCGCCCGGACTTCACATAGACGGGTTCGCCGCTCTCGGGGTGGCTTCCGAGCTGCCGGTCTCCCTGAGGCGCCTCGATCAGCTCAACCGCCTTGGTCACCGTGAGCTCGTCGGGTGCAACATCAGCCGGGATCGAGGCTCGCGCCTCCCCGCGCTGCAGATATGGCCCGTACCTGCCAACCCGGGCTTCGACCAGCCGCCCATCGGCATCGACCCCAAGGGGAATCGAGTTGATCTCGCGCGGGTCGATCTCGTCGAGCTTGTTCTCGACCATCGCTTTGAGGCCCGGCCGGCTTTCGGTCCCGAAGTAGAAACGGGTGAGGTAGGGGATCCGTTCCTCGCCCCCCTCGGCGATCTCGTCGAGATCGTCTTCCATCTGGGCGGTGAAGGCGTAGTCGACGAGATCGGGGAAGTGTTCGGTGAGCAGCTTGACGGTGGCGAAGGCGAGGATGCTCGGGACGAGAGCCGCCCCCTTCTTCCACACGTATTCCCGGTTGATGATGGTCTGGATGATGGTGGCGTAGGTCGACGGGCGCCCGACCCCGAGTTCCTCGAGCTTCTTGACCAGCGATGCCTCGTTGTAGCGGGCCGGCGGTTGGGTGTCGTGGCCCTCGGCCTCGGCCGAAGCGACCTCAGCTCGATCGCCTTCGTCGAGAGGGGGCAGGCGCTGCTCGACGATGTCGTCGCCATTGTCGTCGTCGTCGCTGCCCTCCTGGTAGACGCTCAGGAATCCCTTGTGCCGGATCACCGTCCCGCTGGTGGAGAACACCGCGTGCGTGCTGTCGACCGTGTCGACACCCAGGCGTAGGGTCACGGTTTCCCCGGTGGCGTCGGTCATCTGGGAAGCCACGGTCCGCTGCCAGATCAACTCATAGACCTTGTAGTCCTGGGCGCTGAGCTCTCCGGCCACCTCCTCGGGCGTTCGGAACCGGTCCCCGGCGGGCCTGATCGCCTCGTGGGCCTCCTGGGCATTCTTTGACTTGCCCCGGTACACACGGGGGGCGTCGGGGAGGAAGTCGGGTCCGAATCGCTCGGCGATCTGGCTCCGGGCGGCGGTCACGGCTTCGTCGGACAGCGTCGTGGAGTCGGTCCGCATATAGGTGATGTAGCCGCGTTCGTACAGCCCCTGAGCCACCCGCATGGCGTTGGCGGCCGACAGCCGCAGCTTGCGACCCGCTTCTTGCTGGTAGGTGGAGGTGATGAAGGGAGCGGCCGGGCGTCGCCGGTAGGGCTTCGCCTCGCGGGACTCCACGATGGCGGGGCGGCCGCCAACGGCGGCGGCCAAGCCTTCGGCCCGAGACCGGTCGAGGTGGACCAGCTCCCGGCGGCCGGCCACCAGAGTGCCGTCGCTCCCGAAGTCCTTGCCGCCGGCCACGCGGGCACCGTCGACCTCGAGGATCTTGGCGGTGAACGGCACCTCGGCCTGATCGGCGGTGAAGGTGGCGATCAGGTCCCAGTAGTTCGCCGACACGAACTCCATGCGTTCGCGCTCACGCTCGACGACGATGCGGACCGCGACCGACTGAACGCGGCCCGCCGAGGTTCCCTGCTGCACCTTTCGCCAGAGCACCGGGGAGACCTCGTATCCGTAGAGCCGGTCGAGGAGCCGGCGGGTCTCCTGGGCCTCGACGACCTTGAGGTTCAGCTCGCCCGGGTTGGCCAACGCTCGTTGGATCGCTTCCCTGGTGATCTCGTTGAAGGTGATCCGCTTGACCGGCACCTGGGGGTTCAACAGCTCGAGCAGGTGCCAGGCGATCGCCTCACCTTCGCGGTCCTTGTCCGTGGCAAGCACCAACTCATCCGCCTCGGACAGCAGCGACTTCAGATGCCGAACGTGGCCCCGTTTGTCGGCGTTGGTGACATAGACCGCCTTGAAGTCGTTGTCGACGTCGATCCCGATGCGGGCCCAGCTCTCTCCCTTGTAAGCCTGCGGCACCTCGCTGGCGTTGCGGGGCAGGTCGCGCACATGGCCGATCGAGGACTCGACGGTGTAGTCCGAGCCCAGGTACTCCTTGATCTTCTTGGCCTTCGCGGGGGATTCGACGATGACGAGCGAGTGAGCCACGGTGGAGACTGTAGAGAGCGCCGGCCCAAAAGCGGGACAGCCCGCCGCCACCGGTGCAAGAATCAGGCCGCCACGAACCTCACCCTCGTTCCCCAGCGCCCGGAGCCACCGGAACCGGATCGGGACGGCCGTCGGCATCGGAGTCGACCATGGAGGCGAGGAGGTCGCTTTCTGGTGTTGCGCCCTCGTTGGAGTGTGTCATCCGGATGATGGCGAAGCCGGCGATGGTGGCCAGGAGGCTGGCGATCAGCACGCCGATGGTCGCCTGATCCTTGATGGGCTCGAGGTCTGAACCCTCGAACGCCAATCCGTTGATGAACAGCGCGACGGTGAAACCGATCCCGGCGACCGCACCGACGGCGAGGATGTGGATCTGCTTCAGCGACGCGGGCAATGTGGCAACGCCGGACCGCAGCGCCACCAGGCTGAACAGGTAGATCCCGAGCGGCTTCCCGACGACCAGGCCCAGCACGATCCCAAGGGTCACCGAGCTGGTGATGGCCTCGCTCACGACATCCCCGCTGAGCAGGATGCCGGCATTGGCCAGCGCGAAGACCGGGACGATCAAGTAGCTGGTGAACGGGCTGAGCAAGGTGATCAATCGGGCGGTGACTCCCACCTGCTCCCGGATCTGGAAGCGGGCGTCGCGGGCGGCTCCGGGGTCGGCGAAGTCCTTGGCCTCGAAGACGCCTCCGAGCGCCTGCTGGCCGATCAGAGGCCGGGCGGGGGTCAACAAGCCGAGAGCGACGCCAGCGATGGTGGCATGCACGCCGCTCTCGAAGGTCGCATACCAGACGAACGCACCGGTCAAGGCGTAGACCGGTGTGAACCACACCCGCATTCGCTGGAGCCAGAGGACCAAGAACAACCCGGCGACCGCCCACCCCAGCCAGCCGAGAGACACGTCGCTGGTGTAGAAAATGGCGATCACCCCGATGGCGCCGATGTCGTCCACGATCGCCAGTGTCAAGAGGAACAGCGACAGTTGTTTGGGGACACGGTTCCCCACCAGAGCCAACACGCCGACGGCAAAGGCGATGTCGGTCGCCATGGGAATCCCCCAGCCGGTCGCCTCCGGACCAGTGGGGTTCAAGGCGAAGTAGGCAAGAGCCGGCACGACCATCCCGCCGAGAGCCCCGATCGCCGGGAGCGCTGCGATCCGGGGATTCCGCAGATCACCGAGCACCAGTTCGGACTTGATCTCCATGCCGACGACGAAGAAGAACAGTGCCATGAGTGCATCGTTGACCAACGCCTCGAGCGGCTCGACGAGATGGAACGAACCGAATTCGATGCTCGCTTCGATCTCCCAGAAGTGGTGGTAGCTGTCGATGTCGACGTTGGCCCAGACGAGGGCCACGGCCGTGGCGACGATCAGCAGAATGCCCGCGGCGGTCTCCCGTCCGAGGAACGTTGCCACCGGTCTGACCACGCCTCGGGCGAGGGCGTTGTCGCTTCCGCTGAACGCAACGTCGCGGATGGGGAGACTGTTGTGTGCTGACATGGGTGATCTCGCTTGAACGAACGTGGGACACGACCCGCCGGGACAGTGGACCCCCACAGGGTAGTTGCTCGTGCGCCGAAGGCTACTGGGCCAGCCAGATCGACACTGTCGTCCCTCGTGAGGAAGTGTCGAATTCCACCCGATCGCGACTCAGCGCCCGGATGAGGGGCACGCCGAACCCTCCCTCGGTGTGGAGCCGTTCGGGGTCGTGGATCGGAGGAAGCGACACGATTTCGGGCATGCCGATACCCGAGTCGGTCACCTGGAGTTTGACCAGCCCGCTGCGGAACTCACACAGGATTCGGACCGGTTTGGTGGGATCGTTCTCCTGATTGGCCTGGATGGCGTTGGTCACCGCTTCGGACGCGGCCAACCGAAGATCGTCGAGCCTGGCGCCGGTGAGGGCGCCGGCTGCTTCGACGGCGTATGTCACCGTCATGCGCACCACGTTGACCAGGTCGACCGACGACGGGACGACCATGGACACCCGCTGCATCGGCTGGTCGGTCTGGGTCATCGGTCGATGCTCCTCTGCCAGGAGGTGAACGAGGAGACCGTGCCGCCCGAGGGCCGGTGCAGCCATCGGTACGGATGCAGTTCAGCGATCTCGAGCTGCGGGGAGATGCGCCGGAACCCGGGGACAGGTGCGAAGGTCACCGCAACCGGCGTGTCGGAGAGCACGGCGGTCGGGACGCCCCGATAGAGCCGAAGGTCGCGATGTTGGGCCAGTTCGGCGAGCGTCTCGACGAGGAAGACGAGCCGCTTGGCCGCCAGCCGCAAACCAGCCAGCAGCGGCTCGTCGAACACGAACACGACCGCTCGCTCGGGATTGGCGGCCAAGGCCGGGTCACCGGTCCCCAGCGACTCGGCAGTGAGCCACACGAGGGACGGCTCGGCCGATCGGCGCACCGAGGCGGGGCCAGCGTCGGCAGTCGGGTCCACCGACCGCCGGACCTGCGGCTCGGGCTCCTTCTTCATCAATACCGGGTCGTCGGGCCAGTCTTCGATCGGGCAGGCGGCCGATCGTTCGCATTGGCCGCACAGGCCGGGGGCTCGTTTCTCCACCTGCCAGCGGCTGAAGCCGTAGGCCTTGGACGACCCGGCGCCCGTCGTCCATTGCCAACCCAGTCGGTTGGCGGCTCGCGATCCGTCGAGCAAATGCCGGAAGAACTCCTCCTCACCGTCCTGCCAGACGCCGCCGGTCCGAACCGTCCAGTGGGAAGCGAGCCACATTCGAGCCTGATTGACCAGCCATCCGTCGTCCTCGAGCTCGTCGACCATGGTCTCGAGGCACGCCATGGATCGGTCCCACGAACCGGACCCGGGCTCGGTCCGAGTCAGCTCGTGGCGAACCGAACGGCGCGTCGCCGTCCCCAAGCGGGCATACCAGTGACGGGCGTACTCCTGCCACAGCAGCTCGTCACGGAACTTGGCGACGTCGGCGATCGGTCCGGCGCCCACGGACTCCCAGACCTCGGCGAGGCTGAGCAGACCGTGACGGATGTACGGGGAAAGGCCCGACGCGCCCCGCAGGGGAGTGGGCCAGACCTCGTTGCGGCGACGCGCATAACCCGCCACATCGAAGGCCTCGAGAGCGGCGTCGGCAGCTTCCTGCCCGCCGCGATACCGCTCGGAACCCGTGAGAGGGCCCGAGAACAGCCCGTCCAGGTGTTCGCCGACGAAGGCCAGCGCACCTCGCCGGCTCGGCTCGGGGATCGGGAGCAGCGTGGACATCCACTGCTCATCATGACCCACCGAGCCCGTCTACAGCGCGATCGCAGCCGGACCGACCGGCCCGTTCGGGCGCGGGGAGCCGTCGGGCCGACCTACGATCGTGGTCGCGTCGTACCGCCGAGCGTCCAGGAGCGGGCCGGTGACGCCGGTAGGCCACGGGGACTGATCGACCGCCAGCCCGAACTGGCCATAGACCTCAGCGAGGTCGGTGCCGCACCGATCGCCGAACGCCAGACTGCGTACCAAGACGTGAGCTCCGCGAAACTCGGGCCCGTGCGCGCACCATCCGGGCGATCCGGTGTCGGTGACGAGCGCATGGGCGAGCTCGTGGGTCACGGTCGCCACGTTCATGGCCAGCGGACTGAGGCTCAGCCTGCGTCGCACCGGGTCCCAGTAGCTCCGTTGCCGGCTGCGGTTGACGACGACCTCGACCGGGCGCCGACCCCCGGCGACGACCCACCAGGACGAGGCAACGGCCGCGGCCACCAGCGTCTCCAACCCCTTGAGCGGCTGGTTCTCGGCGAGCACGGTCGACTCCGAGGCGAGATCCTCAGCGGCATACACCTGCCGCCGCTGCTGGTCCCTCCCCTGCACCCGAGTCATCGGGGCAGCGCCCGACCGCCGCCGGGCACGGTGTGGCGGCCGCCGGTCAGATCGGCGGCCATGCCGGCAGCCCGTCCGTGCTCGAATCCGCCGTGCCCGGCGCTGGCCCGTCGCGACCGCCCCGAGATCCCCAGGGCGCCGAAAACCTCGTCCACCCGTTCCCGGCGATCGCGGACGACGAGGGCCGACCGGCCAATCCCCACGGCGGTCGGGGATGCCGGCGACACAGGAGCGTCATCGTTCGCGGAGCTCTGATCGACCCCACGATCGGCATCATCGGTGGCCAGCCGATTGATGGCGGCGAACCGCTCCGCGATGGCTTCGGCGTAGCCGAACATCGCCGACCGGCGGAGTCCGGCGGTGGTGGCCGCCGTGGGGCCCCGAAGGGCGTTCGCGGCTCGAAGGGCGTCGGTCAACAGGAGCGGCCACAACAGCCGCACGCGGTCGATGTCCGAAGCGAATCCCACTGCGGCCGGGTGGCTCCGACGGCCGCGCACATACAGGTAGGCCCGACAGCCGAAGGCGTGGCAGACGGCATGGAAGATGGTTTCGGCCGGGATGCGATACCCGCCGCGGAGCTCCTCGCCGATCTTGACGTCGACGACCGAGTCGGCCGAACCGCCGGCGTCGAGATCCAGCATCGCCTCGGTGATTCGTGCCCGCGCCATCAGGTAGAGCGCCTTGGACTCGAACGCCTCCCGCTCGGCCGGATACTCCGTCGAGCGGGCCTTGCGCCAGAGTCGCTCGACCCGGGCGACCAGGATGGCCCGCTGATCGGGCGTCAGGTGGGAGTCAGACGTCATCGATGCATTCTCGGTTGGGGGTGTGACGGTCCGGCGGAGACATCAGCGCTCCGGAAGTGGGAGCGAGACCGTGAACCGGGCTCCACCACCAGCTGCAGCATCGACCCGGACCTGTCCGCCGTGGGCCTGCACGATCTCGGCCACGATCGCCAGACCCAGTCCGGTCCCACCGTCGGCGTCGCTTCGTGCCGCGTCGAGGCGGGCGAACCTCTCGAACACCCGCTCGCGCTCGTCGGGAGGAATCCCCGGTCCGTCGTCGGCAACGGTCAGCCGGGCGAGCCCGTCGACTTCGTCGAGGCTGACATCAACCGAATGGTCGGCGTGGCGGACGGCGTTCTCCAACAGATTCCGGACCATCCGGCCCAGCTGGCCGGCGTCGCCGACGACGTGAGCGGCGCTCAGGTCGTCGATTACGACGTGATGGCCGTCGGCGCGGAGGCGCCGGGTCTCCCGGAGGACCAGATCGTCGAGATCGACGCCTTCCCGCCGCCCGCCGACCAGTCCGGCGTCGGCGCGGGCGAGATGCAAAAGATCGGACACGACCCGTTGCAGGCTGACAGCCTCCTTGTGCAACCGTTCGAGGGTGGCTCGGTGTTCGGCGATGTCGGGCGAGGCGAGGGCGACCTCGAGCTCTGTGCGGAGTCGGGCGATCGGACTGCGCAACTCGTGGGAGGCATCGGCGATGAATCGGCGTTGTCGGAGGGTCGACTCCTCGAGGCGGTCGAGCATCGCATTCATCGTGGCCGCCAGTCGGGCGATCTCGTCTCCGGTCGGGGGCTCCGGTACTCGGCGGTCGAGGGCGGTCTCGGAGATCTCCCCGACCTCGCTGCGGATCCGCTCCACCGGCTGGAGGGCGCGCCCGACCATGAGCCAGACCAGCACCCCCAAGAGCCCGACGACCGCGGGGATCACAGCAGCGAGAGCGAAGCGGAGGCTGGCCAGGCTGTCGTCGAGGTCGTCGATGCTCTCGCCGATGTGGAGCACCGCTGCTGCGCCGGCCGGCAGCGACACCGGCCGGCTGAGCACGCGGAAGCGGTCGTCATCGACCACCGTGACCGAGCGGGTGGAAATTCTCTGGGTGTCGGCGGTGACGGCGATCGCCGGTCGTCCCACGAGGTTGGCCGAGCTGGCGAGCACGAACCCCTCGCCGTCGACGATCTGAACGAAGCGACGATCGTCGTCGGGGTCACCGGCGCGCACGGCTGAGGGTCCGGCGACCGCGATCCGCTCGGCGTGGTCGTCGGCGAGCTGCACGAGCGTGTCATCGACCCGATCGACCAATTGCTGGCGCTGAATAGCAAGCACCGAAACGGCGGTGGCGGCCACGAGAACCCCGGCGAAGAGGGTGGTGAGCGCGGTGAGGCGGGACCGCAGCGACCAGTGCAGCACGGGCGATCACCCCGCCGGGGGCTCGGCGGCGAGCCGGTAGCCGGCGCCCCGGACCGTCTCGAGGTTTCGCCGGCCGAATGGATGGTCCATGCGTTCCCGGAGCCGGTGGACGTACACCTCGACGATGTTCGGGTCACCGTCGAAATCGAACGGCCAGACACCGGCGAGGATCTCTTCCTTGGTCAGGACCTGCCCGACCCTTCTCATGAAGAACTCCAGCAGGTCGAACTGGCGGGTGGTCAGCTCGATCTCCGTCGCTCCCCGCCAGACGCGACGCTCCGTCGGCTCGATCCGGAGATCGTCCACCTCGATCGGTGCCGGATCGCGCCCGGCGGACCGCCGGAGGAGGGCCCGGATCCGCGCCACGAGCACGGTGAACGAGAACGGCTTGGTCAGGTAGTCGTCTGCGCCGGTGTCCAGCGCCTCCGCCTCGTCGAGATCGCCGTCCTTGGCGGTGAGCATGAGCACCGGCGTCCAGACACCGCGGCTCCGAAGCTCCGCGCAGACCTTGAACCCATTGTGGCCGGGAAGCATGATGTCGAGGATGATCAGGTCATAGGTGCCTTCGGATGCGAGCCACAGCCCGTCGACACCGTCGAAGGCCAGCTCCACGTTGAATCCCTTCGCCTCCAGGCCGCGTTGGATCGTCGAGGCGAGCTGGCGATCGTCGTCGATCATCAGCACCTTCACGCCCCCAGAGTGGCATGCCGGAGCTGACCGGTGCCTGACGCTTGAGGATCTGACCTTCGATCGCCCGCCCGGCTGTCCGTCGGCGGGCTCGCCTACGCTGGTGGGGTGCGGACGATGACGCTTCCGTTCCCCCCGGGTGAGCTGGAAGCGACCTATGTCCCGGCGCGAAAGCGGAAACGGTCGAGGGTCGCCCGCCGGGGACCGGCCCCCGGCTCGGCGCTGACCCTGATGCCAGCGTCGGGCGGGATCCAGCCGATCCCAGGCGCTCTTCCCGTGGACCAGGTGCGCGAGACACTGACCGCTGACGGCCGGATGGTCTATCACCGCGTACTGCCGGCTCGCCCGGCGCGGTTCGCAAGCCTGGCCGATCCACTCCCCGATGCCATCGCCCATTGCCTGCCGGCCGGGGGCCTCTGGTGCCACCAGTCGACCGCCATCGACAACGTCCGGGACGGTCGGTCGGTGGTGATCGCCACCGGGACCGCCAGCGGGAAGTCACTGTGTTACCAGTTGCCGATCGCCGAGTCGGTCGTCACCGGTCTGAGGGCGTCAACGTCCCTGCTCGTGTTCCCCACCAAAGCGTTGGCCCACGATCAGCTTCGTGCGCTCGAGACGCTGGGCGTTCCCGGCATGCGAGCCGCCACCTACGACGGAGACACCGACAGCGAGCAGCGCCGCTGGGTGAGGGACAACGCCACTGTGGTGCTCACGAACCCCGAGATGTTGCATCACGGGATCCTCCCCCGGCATCGCAAGTGGGCCAGGTTTTTCAAACGCCTCGAGTACGTCGTCATCGACGAGCTCCACGTTCTGCGAGGGGTCTTCGGCACGCACGTGGCCCACCTCCTTCGCCGCCTCCAGCGCGCCGCCGCGCTCCACGACTCGAGGCCGACGTTCGTGTTCACCAGCGCCACCATCGGCGAGCCCGAGCGGCTGGCCGGCGAGCTGTCCGGCGTCGAGATCACAGCCATCGACGACGATGGGTCGCCCCGCGGCCGGCGGACGGTCGGGTTGGTGCAACCGGCGGTCGTCGACACCGACCGGGGGAAGCGGCAGTCGCCGGCCACCGAGGCGGTGCGTTTGGGGGCCGAGCTGGTCAAGGCCGGGCGTCGGACGATCGTCTTTTGCCCGAGCCGAGCCCAGACCGAACGGGTGGCGGCCGGCATCGTCGATGCTGTCGATCCGTCCCTGGCCGGCGTGATCCGGCCCTACCGAAGTGGCTATCTGGCAAGCGAGCGACGCGAGATCGAGGAGGAGCTCGCCAGCGGGAGGGTCCGGCTCGTCGTCGCCACGAGCGCCCTCGAGCTCGGGGTCGACATCGGCGGGCTCGATGCCACCGTGCTGTGCGGCTTCCCCGGCACGATCTCCTCGATGTGGCAACAGATCGGTCGGGCCGGGCGGACGTCCGACGAGAGTCTGGCCATCGTGATCGCCGGTGACAACCAGCTGGACCAGTGGTTCGTCCGCCACCCCGACGAGCTGTTCGATCGTCGCCCCGAGCCGGCCATCATCAACACCGCCAACCCGTACGTTCTCGACTCTCACCTTGGCTGTGCCGCCTTCGAACATCCCCTCGGCCCCACAGATGCCCGGTGGTGGCCCGGCCTCGACGATGGAATCCGCCGGCTCGTCGGCGCCGAGGAACTCGGCCTCCGAAGCGACCAGACCCGACTTCCCCAGGCGGTGTGGACCGGTCGGGGCGTTCCCTTCGCCCGGATCGGGCTGAGATCGGCGGGCGGGGGTGAAGTCGCCATTGTCGACAGCGCAGGGACCTCGATCGGCACCGTCGACAAGTCGAGAGCATCCTCGACGGTCCATACGGGGGCGATCTATCTCCACCGAGGCCGCTCATACCGGGTGAGAGAGTTCGATCTCGACAATCGACGCGCGGTCGTCGAGCCAGACGAATCCGGCCGGTGGACCTCGACCCGCTCGACGGTCGACATCGAGGTCTGCGAGATCGGCCAGCGCCGCTCTCTCGGGCGATCGAGGGTTCACTTCGGCACGGTTCGGGTCACCAGTGCGGTGACGGGGTATCAAGAGTTCGGGCCGGGCGAGCGTCCCGAGGACGTTGGGAACCTGATCGAGCTCGACGTCCCCGCCGAGGAACTCGACACGACCGCGGTGTGGTGGGAGTGGGATCCCGAGGTGGTCACCGCCGCCGGCCTCAAACCCTTCGCCGTGCCGGGCGCATTGCACGCCGCTGAACATGGCGCCATCGGGATGCTGCCGCTGTTCGCCATCTGCGACCGGTGGGATGTCGGAGGCGTCTCGATCGCTTCGGCACCCGGGACGGGTCTGCCGACCGTGTTCGTCTACGACGGGTACGCCGGCGGTGCCGGCATCTCGGACCTGGCGTTCACCCGGGCCGAGGAACTGCTGACGGCCACCACCGATCTGCTCGAGCGGTGCGCCTGTGCCACCGGCTGTCCCAGCTGTGTGCAGTCCCCGAAGTGCGGCAACGGCAACGAACCGCTGGACCGCTGGGGTGCGCTCGCCCTCCTCAAGGTCACACTCGGCGACGAGGACCCGTTTTGAGCCTCCGGGTCATTCGACCCGAACCGCCACCTCAGCGGTCAGATCGACGTCGTCGATCAACCGCCCGACGAGCGGGACCTCGGTCGGAGCCGAGTACTCGACGAGGACGGTGAGGGTGTCACCGGCGGCTCGACCGCCGATCAACTGCACGCCGACCCGGCTCGGCACTAGACCGGCGGCGCCGAGCGCAGCGCGCCGAGCAACCTGCCCATCGGGTTCGACCGCAGCCGCCCGGGCAGCCTCCCGGGCGGCGTGGTGGACCAGCACGGCATCGGTCGCCACCGCCGCCACCTGGGCCACCACGAGGCACAAGAGCACGACGACGGGCACCACGATGGCGAACTCCACCGTGGCCTGGCCACGCTGATCTGGGCCGGTCACACCCGGCCGATCACCGAGTCGATCACTCGGTCGAGCAACTCACCGATCTTGCCGGTGTTGTTCACCCAGCGAATGAACAGGCCGGCCAGCAACGAGGCGGCGAGCACCACGACGACGTACTCGACGGTTGCTTGCCCGCGTTGGCGGAGGGGGGCGAGGTACAGGGAGCAGAACAAGAACATGGGACGGTCCTTTCGCAGTGGGATGACGTGGCGACGGCGCGAGGGGACGGCCGCTCACAGCGGCGACCGGCCCAGGGTGAGGACGACGAGCGGGACGATCGTGCCAAGCAGGACCGCAGGGAGGCTGCACAGCACCAGTGGCGCCAGGAGAAGCACCGGAGTCCGGCGGGCACGCTCCTCGGCGATCGCTCGCCGTCGGGCGGTCGCCTCGACCGCCAGGCGATCCAGCACCATGGCCACCGGCGCCCCTTCGCGCTCAGCAGCCAGGAGAACCTCCACCATCGGGCCGAACGCACCGGCGGAGTTGTCGACCAGAGCGATGAGAGCGTCGCGACGCGACGCGCCGGCCCGAAGATCGGCGACGGTGCGGTCGATCAGCTCGGTCGTGGGCGGTGGCCCGCACTCGCGAACCGTCTCGAGCGTGCCGACGAGGTCGAATCCCGACCCGAGAGCCAAGGCGGCGATCTCGAGGACGTCGGGAACGGCGTGGGTGATTCGCCGGCCGGCATGAATCCGGCGCCACCGTGAACCCAGCACCGCTCCTGCCCGCCCGACGGCGGCCGAAGCCTGCGCCGGCCACCCGGATCGGTGCGATCCGGCGATCATCGCCGCTGCCAAGCCGGCGAGAACAGGAAGGCTTCCTACCACCGGAGGTCACGCGTGAGGAGTGCCCGCATCCAGTACCAGGAGGCGACCGACAGCGCACTCGACACCAGCAACAGCGCCGCTCCGCCGGCGGTGTGCAGATAGAAGTCGGCGGCCCCGTCACTGGTGGCGATCAGTCCGAGCGCGGTCAGAATGGGGAGTCCGGCCATGACCGCCGCCGACGCCAGCTGCTGGCCGGACTCGGACCGAGCCATCGACGCACCGGCGTTGCGGGCCCGAAGACGGTCGGCGACCCGCTCCACAACGCCGGCGGCCGGAGCTCCGGTCCGGTCCAGGATCAGGACGGCGGCGGCGACCAGACCGGGCGCCGTTCGGGCGTCACCGGAGGCGAGCACGTCGGACAGAGCCCGACCGGAATCGACGGCGGCCATCGCCTCGTCGAGCCCCACCGACCGACGCTGGTCGGCGTCGAGCTCGCCGAGCGCGACGACGAGCGTCGCTCCCCCCCGCAGGCGGGCGGCGGTCACCTCGAGCGCGACCGGGGCCAACGAGGCAAGTCGCCGGCTGTGCCGGCGCTGGCGTTCCCGCCGAACAATGTCGACGCCTACCGACACCGCGCCAATCGTCCCGATCAACGCGATCGGGCTCGCCGTGGCGGCGAGGGCGATGAGTCCGGCGATGCCGACGACCACGCCCGCCCGGCGACGGTGCCGGGGGGATCTGACGACCGGCCGTTGTCCGACCGCAGCGACGGTGGCGAGCAGCGCAGCCAGAGCGGCGGTTCCCGAGATCACGTCGAGTCACCACCGAGATCAACGATCGATACGATCCGTCGCTCTGCGCCGCGACGGGCGACGTGGACGACGACGTCGATCGCCGACCTGACCAGAGGCAGCGCGGCCTGGGGTCCGATCTCGCCGCCGAGCAGAGCCAGCACCTGCAATCGTTGGATCGCCTGGTGCGGACCGTCGGCGTGGCAGGTGGACAGCGAACCCCGATGGCCACTGGTGATAGCCAAGAGCAGGTCGAGGGCCTCGGGCCCGCACACCTCGCCGACCACGATGCGGTCGGGCCTCATGCGCAGGGCGTTGCGAACGAGCGAACGAAGCGTGACCTCACCCGAGCCTTCGGGTCCGGCGCCCCGGGTTTCGAGGCGGACCGATCCGGGCCCGGGGAGGCGCAGCTCGGCGGTGTCCTCGGCGACGACCACCCGCTCCTCGATCGGGAGTTCGGCGAGCAGCGCGCTGACCAGGGTGGTCTTCCCGGCGCCGGTCGCTCCGGCGATCAACAGGTTGCTGCGGTCGGCGAGGGCGGCGCGCAGGCGCCCGACCTCCTCGGGCGTTCCGAACGACTCCAGTCCGGGGAGCGCCGCACCGAACCGGCGAACGGTGAGGAGTACGCCAGCGGCCACCGGAGGCCCGACGACGTTGATCCGGCTGCCATCGGGCAGTCGGGCGTCGACCATCGGATGCAGGCGGTCAAGACGCTGTTCGGTATGGGCCAGAAGGCGCTCGACGACGACGGCCAGTTCGTCGGTGTCGAGGGCGATGCCCGTCCGGCGCCACGCACCGGCGGCGTCGACCCACACCTCACCGGGTCCGTTGACACAGATATCGGTGACCTCGGGCGTGTCGAGCAGTCGCCCGAGCGGACCGACACCGATCGCCTGCCGGAGAACGCCCGAGACCGAGGCGGCGGCCGCTGCCGCCGAGATGAGCGGCTGCTCGCGCCGGAGACGCTCGGTCAGTTCGACCGCCGAGAGAGTTCGGTCCTCGGACAGCCAACGCCGGACTTGCTCACCCGACGGCGGACGCTCGCTCACAGCAGCGCCTCGAGCGGGCGAAGCGAGCGAGGGGTACGGGTCCCCAGCAACCCGGCGTCGACGGCCCGGGCCACGGCCGGATCCCGCCAGAGTTCGCATACGACGGGCGCTCCGATCGCATCGGCGACGTCCCGGCGCGTGAGCAACCGCCCGCGCTCGTTGACCACGATCAGTCCGTCGGGGGTCGGCCGGCGGCGTGCGGCTCGCAGTGCCAGATAGCAAGGCCGGATCACCTGAAGCGTCCGGGACACAAGATCGCCGAGCGGGTCGCTTCCGTCGGGTCCGACGCCGTAGTCGACGATGACGCAGCGCTCGTCGGCAGCGAGCATCCGGGCCAACGTCCGAGTCCTCTGACGCGGGACGCCGACCATTCCGTCGGCGACCGACAGGAGGGTGAGGCCCTCGGCGACGGGCGTCTCGAGGCGCGCCAGGCTGTCCGGGTGGCGGCCGTCGCCGTCGAGCCAGTGTTCGAGATCGGCCGAAGGGGGCTGGTGTCCGAACAGGTGGGGTTGGTCGCCGGCCAGGTCGACGAGGAGGGTCGGTCGCCGCTCGGCGGCGAGGAGAGCCAAACCGGCGGCCACCACCGAGGTGCCCTGCCCGCCTTTGGCGGCGGTGACGACGACGAGCCCATCTCGAGCAGATGTCATCGACGGCTCCCGGTGGGCTGGGGACTCGCCGTTCGGCGACCGTGGCCGGCTCCTTCGGTCCGGCGAGGATCCGCACCTTACCCTCGCAACGAACGGAATCAAACGACAACCAAATTATTTTGAAGAATCGGAGGTCGGGACGCACCCACGGTCCCGCTAGGTTGCCTCCCAGCCAGGAGGTGTCTGAGTACCTGGTGGGCTCCCCCGCCTTCAAAGCGGGCGTGACGAGCGATCCTCGTCAGGCGGGTTCGATTCCCGTCCACCTCCGCAAGTCTTTTCCGGGACCTTGTGCCCTTTCGCCGACTGCGGAATCCAATATCCTGGTCGACGGCCTACCTACCGGTAGGTAGGCCATCTCGGGGAGGAGTGCACCCATGTCCACGTCCGCCGACGTCAAACCGACCGGGCTCAAGCACGTGCTGGCGGTGATCCCCGACCACTGCTATCAGCGTTCGACCGTGCGAGGCATCGGCATCCTGGCCCGTGATCTCGTGGTGTACGGCCTGGCCATCTGGGGGATTCTGAGCACCGACCATCCAGTGGCGCTGGCCGCTCTATGGCTGATGGCTGCCCTGGCCGTGTCCGCGCTGTTCGTGGTCGGACACGACGCAGCCCACGACGCGCTCTTTGATTCCAGACGTCTCAACGCCGTCGTTGGCCGCATCGCCATGGTGCCCTCCCTCCACGCCACCGAGGTGTGGGTGTTCGGTCACAACCGGGTCCACCACGGACACACACTCCGCCAGGGCATGGACTTCGTGTGGCATCCGCTCACCCCTGCCGAGTTCGAAGATCTCAGCCCGCTGGGGAAGCTCCGGCATCGGCTCGAGTGGGGCCCGCTGGGGGCCGGCGCCTATTACACGCGCGAGGTGTGGTGGAACAAGATGGTGCGGTTCTCGCCCCCGGATCGGTGGCGGCGGGCGATGCGGAGGGATCAAGCGCTCGTCGCCGCCTTCGCCCTCCTCACCCTGCTCGCCTCCCTCGCCACCGCCGGTTGGAGCGGCATCTGGGTGTGGGCCAAAGCGATCGTCGTCCCGTTCCTGCTGTTCAACTGGGTGATCGGCTGGGTCGTCCACGTCCACCACATCGCCCCGGAGATCCGCTGGTGGCCGCGCCGGGAGTGGAACCGGTTCCGCGGTCAGGTCGAGGGTACGACGGTGTTGTGGGGACCACCCGGGTGGGACCTGTTCTTCCACTGGATCATGGTTCACCTTCCCCACCACGTCGACATGCGGATCCCCTGCTACCGACTTCCCGAAGCGGCCCGCGCCATCGCCGCTGCCTTTCCCGACGACGTCGATGAACGCCCCATCCGGCTGCGGGACTATCTCCGTTCGACCCGGCTCTGCAAGCTCCACGACTTCGAGACCGGCACCTGGTACACGTACCGAAGCGCCGCCGGCTGAACGCGGGAGAACAGCGCGACCAGGAGGACACCGCCGGGGGACTCGAAGGCCCCCCGGGTTGGGTTCACCGCAAACGGTGTGCTCAGGCCAGGGCAGCGCAGACCGTGTTGGTCATGAGCGCCGCCACGATGTAGGGATCGGCGTTGGCGTTGGGACGCCGATCCTCGATGTAGCCCTTCTTGTCCTGAGCCACCTGCCACGGGATGCGGATCGATGCACCGCGGTCGGAGACGCCGTAGCTGAACTGGTCGAACCGCTGGGTCTCGTGCGCGCCGGTGAGCCGATCCTCGATCCCGACGCCGTAGCCGCCGAGATGCTCCGCCGGTTTGCCCGGAGCGCCCAGCGCCTCACAGGCGGCGATGATGGCGTCGTAGTCGTTGCGCATCTTCTCGGTCGAGAAGTTCGTGTGCATTCCCGCGCCGTTCCAGTCGCCCTGCATCGGCTTGGCCTCGAGGCTGACCTCCAGACCTTCCTCCTCGGCGAGGCGGTACAGCAGGTAGCGAGCCACCCAGACGTGGTCGCCCACGGTGACGGTGTCGACCGGACCGATTTGGAACTCCCACTGACCGGGCATCACCTCGGCGTTGGTCCCGCTGATCATCAGACCAGCGGCGATACAGGCGCTGGTGTGGCGCTCGATCAGATTGCGGCCGAAGATCTTGACTGCGCCCACGCCGCAGTAGTACGGGCCCTGGGGGCGGGGATAGCCGTGTTCGGGGAATCCGGCGGGCCAGCCGGTGACGGGATCGAGGAAGGTGTACTCCTGCTCCAGGCCGAACATCGGTGCCTGGTCGCCCCACCTCTCGAAGGCATCACGGGCCACGGCGCGAGTATTGGTAGGGTGCGGGCTGAGGTCGGCGGTGAGGAGGGTCTCGCAGAGCACCAGGATGTTGTCGCCGCCGCGGATGGGGTCCGGGCACTGGAACACCGGCTTGAGGACGACGTCGGACGCGTCGCCGGCGGCCTGGTTGGTACTCGAGCCGTCGAAGCCCCAGATCGGGGGCTCGGTGCCGTCGGGAAGGATCTTGGTCTTGGAGCGGATCTCAGCGGTGGGTTCGGCACCGTCGATCCACATGTATTCAGCCCGGTAGGCCATCGATGTTCTCCATTCGTGGGAAGGGTCCGTGCGGTGAGGCGTGCTGCGCTGACACGAACGCTGACGACGGCCGACCGCACTGTCAGCCGAGATGACACCACCGAGTCAAACCGAATCGCCGGCCGACGACAATCTCAGAAGTGTGAATGGAGTGTGAACGCTCCCAGATCACGGGTACGCCGAAGTGGCCGGTTCCGCCGTTTCCTTGACACACTCGTGTCGATGGAACGCCAGTACGACTATGTCCTCAAAGCGGTGGAGGAACGCCGGGTTCGGCTCATCCGGCTGTGGTTCACCGATGTGTTGGGCCAGCTCAAGTCGGTGGCGATCTCGCCGGCCGAGCTCGATAGCGCCTTCGAGGAGGGTGTGCACTTCGACGGGTCGGCGATCGACGGGTTCTCGCGGGTGCAGGAATCCGACGTCATCGCCCGACCCGACCCGTCGACGTTCGAGTTGATGCCCTGGGCCGACGGCGGCTCGACAGGCCGAATGTTCTGCGACATCACCAACCACGACGGCAGCTCCTTCAACGGCGATCCCCGGCATGTGCTCCGCCGCAACCTGGCCGCCGCTGAACAGGATGGCTACGCGCTCTTCGTCGCCCCCGAAATGGAGTTCTTCTACTTCGCCGACGGCGAGCCGACCCACGAGCCGACGCTGCTCGACTCCGGCAGTTTTTTCGACTTGACCACCAGCGACGTCGCCTCGGATCTGCGTCGCCGCACGATCAACGTGCTCGAAACGATGGGAATCCCGGTCGAGTACTCCTTCCACGAGGACTCCCCCAGCCAGCACGAGATCGACCTGCGGTACACCGATGCCCTCACGATGGCCGACCAGATCATGACGTTTCGGCTGGTCGTGCGGGAGCTGGCGCTCGAGCAGCAGCGTTACGCCACGTTCATGCCCAAGCCGATCTCGGGGATTCAGGGGTCGGGCATGCACCTGCATCTGTCGCTGTTCGGTGAGAACGGCAACGCATTCCACGACCCGGAGCAAGACTACGGGCTGAGCGATGTGGGTCGAGCCTTCACCGCCGGTCTACTCCGCCACGCTCGGGAGATCACCGCCATAACGAACCAGCTGGTCAACTCCTACAAGCGGTTGGTCAACGGGTTCGAGGCGCCGGTCTACATCAGCTGGGCGCAGCAGAACCGGTCGGCGCTCGTGCGGGTCCCGGTCACCAAGGTCGACAAACCCAGCTCGACCAGGATCGAGTACCGTGCCCCGGACCCGGCCTGCAACCCTTACCTGGCGTTCTCGGTCCTCGTGGCCGCCGGCATGAAGGGGATCAAAGAGGGCTACGAACTCCCGGCCGAGCGGCGGGAGAACCTCGGCGAGGCCAGCCCGACCGACATCGAACGATTGGGCGTGTCCGCGCTCCCGGCGTCGCTGTCCGAGGCGCTCGACGCGATGGAGCGGAGCTCGTTGGTGCAAGAGGCGCTCGGTGAGCACATCTTCGAGTGGTTCCTACGAAACAAACGAGCGGAATGGGCCGACTACAAGACCCAGGTGAGCCCGTGGGAACTGAGGCGCTACCTCCCCTCGTGGTAGAACCGAGAGACCGTGCCCACCGCCGCCCCCGCCTTCGCCGTGTTCGTCACACCGTCGAGCAGCTCGAACTCGGCCGTCGAGGTGGTGCGCACCCTGGCGATGGCCGGCTTCGACCCAATCGAGGTTGCCGACGTCAATGACCTGAAGGCCCACCGTCCCGACACCGGCTGGGCCGGTGCGATCGTGCCCATCGAGGCGGACGACCCCTCCACCTCGTGGGCGTTCTGCCGGGATGCCCGCCGGGTGAACGATCCGGTCGTTCCGATCCTCGTGCTCATCGGGGGCTCGCACCTGTCGGAACTCTCGGAGCGGCACGAGCAGTTCGACGACTTCCTTCTCAGCCCCTTCCACCCCTCGGAGATGGAGGCTCGGATCCGCCACCTCCTGTGGCGCTCGGGCCAGGGGCCGGGTCCCGAGCTGGTGGAGCTCGGCCCGCTCTCGATCAATCTGGAGACCTACCAGGCGGCCCTCACCGGACGGCCCCTCGATCTGACGTTCATGGAGTACGAACTCCTGAAGTTTCTGGCGCTCAGTCCGGGAAAGGTGTTCAGCCGGGAGGTGCTCCTCAACCGGGTTTGGGGATACGAGTACTATGGCGGGGCGCGCACCGTCGATGTCCACGTGCGGCGGCTCCGTGCCAAGTTCGGCGAAGAACACGCGCACATGATCCAAACCGTCCGCTCGGTCGGCTACCGGCTGGACAAGTGAGCTCGCCGTCGCCGTGGCTCCTTCCCGTTCGTGCTCAGATACCGCGAACCGGCTCGAGCGCCGTTCGGACTACTCGTCGGGCAGCGCGAAATGCCGGCACCCGGCCATCACCTCGTCGATGTGGCCGGGTCGAGGCGGACCCGGGCGGTGCGATGTAGGCCAACTGGAGCATCGATGTGTCTACTTGCCGGTCGTCGACCAGTGCCAGGGCTCGCTGGGCAGGTTGTAGAAGCCAAAGCGGGCGGCGTTGGCGGCCAGCCAGCGATAGGCCCGCGAATTCCGGCTCGTGATCGATCTGCCGTTGTCGGTGAAGTCGATGGCCAGGCCGCGTTCGTGATACGACGAGCCCGGGCGGGCGGTGGGCGGACTACAGGCGCTGGGCGGCGCCTCCCAAATGGCGTAGTCGGATGCCCCGCAGTGGGCCCGACGGAGGCGCACCTGCGCCGACGCATCTCGCCAGCCTCCGCCGAGCAGGATCAGCCCATCGGCCTCGGCGGCGCGGAGCAGTTCGGCCAGGTTCCCAGCGATCGATTCGTGGATGGCGATCCCGCGCACCCAGACGATCTCGTCAGGGCTCGCCACCGGACCGGCCCGGCCACCGGGACCGCTGTATCTCCTCAGCTCCTCGGCGAGACGATCGAGCTCACGGCGCTCGGCTTGGTCGAGCTCGATGCCGATCGCCTGCAGCGACTGCTGCTCGGACAGCAGGCGTTCCAGCCGTTCCTCGCTCGCAGCAATCAGCTGCTCCTGGACGGCCCGATCGGCCTCGAGCCGGCGCTGGCGTCGCTCGGTCTCGACGCGGTACCCGTCGGCCGCAACCCGGTTCAGCCGGGCGCTCTCGCGCTCGACGGCCAGCTCGTGCTGGACGGCGGCATAGGCATCGGCCACATCGGCTTCGCCGCGAAGCACTGCGTCGAGGAGGGACTGCATCCGGACCGTCATGTTCGGGCGATCGGAGTACACGATCTCCGGTGCGGTCGTGTCGTGCCCGATGAACGCCTCGACGGCCCGTTCCCGCACCTGCTGTTCCAGCTCGAGGAGGGCGACCTGGGCCGCCTCCACCGCAGCGGTCGACTCGGCGTGCCGGGCTTCGGCCACCGAGAGGCGGGCACGAGCCGCAGCGACGGCGAGCTCCTGGGCGTTGATGTCAGCATCGACACGCTCCATGGCGTCGGTGAGCTCGCCGATGTCGGCCAGCGTCCCGTCGATACTCGACTGGGCGAGCTCGATGAGGTCCTCGTTTCGCTGCTGCTCGTCGCGAATGTCGTCGAGGGTGTCCGAGGACGGCCCGTCGTCGTCCTGGGCCAGCAACGGTGTCGTCATGGCCGCCATCGTTCCCATACACAACGCCGCCATCGCCAGCCCACGTCCGGTCCGGCGAGTTCTCTGCTTGCTGCGGCGCGAAAGGGTCATGGAGGTCACCGGCCCGTCGGCGATCGAGACTAGACCAGGAGCCGCCGTCACTTGCGCCACCCCCTCATCATCGCACCATCGCGACCAGCGGGCCCGTCGGGATCACCCCGAACAAGTCGGAAACGGTGCTGCCGCTCGGCCCGACCGGCCCGGCCGGCCCTCGTACACTGGGGTCATGCGACGTCTCCGGGTGGCCTCCTGCCAGATCAACACGGTTGTCGGCGACCTCGACGGCAATGTCCGACGGATCCTCGCCGTCCTCGAGGAGGCGGAGGCCGGTGGGGCTGATCTCGCCGTCTTCCCGGAGATGACCGTCTGCGGCTATCCGGTCGAGGATCTCGTGCTGAAAACCGGCTTCGTCGAAGACACCGAGCAGGCGCTCCAGGAAGTGGCGGCGGCGACGGCAGGAAGGTCGTGCGCCGCCCTGGTCGGGTTCGTCGGCGGGCGGCGCAACCTCCACAACTCGGTCGCATTGTGCGCCGGGGGCGATGTCGTGACCGTCCATCACAAACGCCTGCTGCCCAACT
>JBFGLT010000030.1:0-22944 GCA_041576015.1 Acidimicrobiales bacterium | reverse complement strand
TGGCAGCCACAAGCAGCCGGCCGAGACGCTGAGACGACTCGGCCTCCCTGCGGACCATCGAGAGTCCGATGTCGTCCATCTTCACGATCAGGGCGACCACCCCGTACACGACCAGGGTGATGAGCAGCGCGACGACGACCAGAATGACCGCTCGGGAAAGCAGTCCTTCGTCGAGCACCTCCTTGAGGGCGATCACCATGATCTCCGCCGACAGGATGAAGTCGGTACGGATCGCACCCGAGATGGTGGCGGCCTCGGCGTCAGCGCCTTTGACTGCGGCCGGGACGTCGTGGTCGTGGTCATCTCCCTTGAGCTTGTGATAGATCTTCTCGACGCCCTCGTAGCACAAGTACGCCCCGCCCATCATCAAGATGATCTCGACGAGGGTCGGAGCGATCTCGCTCAGGATCAGCGCCGCCGGCAAGATGAACAGCAACTTGTTGCGGATCGATCCGGTGGCGATCCTCCGGATGATCGGCAGTTCCCGTTCGGCAGCCAGTCCCTGCACGTAGGCCGGCGTGACAGCGGTGTCGTCGATGACCACGCCGGCCGCCTTGGCGCTGGCCCGGCCGGCGGCGGCACCCACGTCGTCGACCGAAGCAGCCGCCAGTTTTGCGAGCGCCGCCACATCATCGAGTAGGCCGACCAAGCCACCAGCCACGGTGCACCCCCGGGTTTGAACAGAACTCCGACGAGACTACTTGAGAGCCGGCTGGCGCTGCGCCATAGACGCCAATCCCGAGGGGCGTGGCGAGGCCAACGCCCCGCAGCAACGGTGCGCCGCTACCGTAGTCGGGTGCGCCGCTTTTCCGATGGGTCCCCGCGGTGGTAGTCGGCGCGGCGTTTTCCCTGGCCGTCCGGCAACTCACTGCGCCGGTGCAAGGGATTCATCGGGCTGTCTCCGGTCACTGGTTCGGCCGATTGGGGCCCATCGCCCGACCGGTGGAAGTGTGGCACGACACCGTGTCGGGCGTGGTGTACGGCTCGATCCGAGCCGGTGCGAGTCTCGTCGGCTTGACCGTCGACGCGATGCGGCGGGAACAAACCGGGGCTGACGTCGGCGTGCGGGCGGTGGTGTGCGGCCTCTGGGGCGACGAACTCGGAGCCCACGGGCCGAGACTCGCCCAACCGATGGTGTTGGTACGATCGTCGGGGGAGGATCGCGACGGTCGATCCCGCGTTGCGATCCTCGTGCACGGCCTGATGCAGTCCGAGCGGTGCTGGCATGGATCGGACGACCAGGCCGGTCTGGCAGCCACCCTGCGTAACCGAACCGACGTCGAGCCGATCGCCGTGCGGTTCAACTCGGGTCTGTCGATCGGCCGCAACGGGCTCCTCCTGGCCGAGCTCCTGGAGGAGCGTTTCGGTCGGGGCGCTGGCATCCGTTCGGTCGATTTGATCGGGCATTCGATGGGCGGCCTGGTGGCGAGGGCCGGGGTCGCGCAGGCGCAGGGTCGAGGGCACGGCTGGGTCAGCCGAGTCCGCCAGGTGGTCACCCTCGGCACTCCCCACGGCGGGGCTCCGATCGAAAAAGGCCTACACAACCTCAGCCGGGCGCTCGAGATCTCCGCCGCCAGCCGACCGCTCGCCGACTTCTTGAACCGCCGTAGCGCCGGCATCAAGGATCTTCGCCATGGAACCATCTCTCGCGACGACGATCGGCATCACCTCGCGCCGCCGGTCGAACGGACAGCACACCGGTACGTGGCCGGGGTCATCACCGACGATCCACACCATCCGGTGGGACGGCTGGCCGGCGATTTGCTCGTCCGCCGGCACAGCGCCGAGGGGGCAGGCCTCATACCGGAGGAAACCATGCTCGTCCCCGGCACGACCCACGCCGGCCTGTTGCACCACCCCGACGTGACCGCCCAAGTGGTGCGCTGGGTACGCGACGAGAACCGATGAACGATGCGCTCATCACCTTCATCTACGTCGATGATCTCGATCGGTCAGATGCGTTTTACCGGCAGATCCTCGAATTGGAGCTCGTCACCGTGCAGCCGGTGTGCCGTATCTACCAGGTCTCCCGGTCGGGATTCCTGGGCGTGTGCGTCCACGACCGGCCCGTGACGCCGGCGGGGCTCATCGTCACGCTGGTGCGAAGCGATGTGGAGGCGTTCTGCGGCACCCTCGCCGACCGGGGGGTTGCGTTCGAGCGGACGCCGACCCACAACGAGCGGTTCGGGATCACCCACGCCTTCCTGCGCGACCCCGACGGCTACCTGATCGAGATTCAACGCTTCGACGACCCGAACTGGGCTGAGCGGGCCGAAGGCTGACTACGCCTCCGAGGGTCGGGTCATGAGGTGAAGCGGCTGGAGCTCCCGTTCCCGGTCGACCTCGTCGAGCTCGAGCTCGTCGATGGCCGGGACGGCGTCGGGCGCGGGGCCCGAGCCAGCCTGTGGCCGACCGAACCGGAGGTAGAGCGGTGGCACGAGCAGCAGGTTCACGAACGTCGACGACACCAACCCACCGAGGATGACGATCGCCATGGGATGTTCGATCTCGTGGCCGGCGATGTCGCCGGCCACCACCAGGGGAACGAGCGCCAGGCCGGTCGTCAGGGCGGTCATGAGGATCGGAGCCAGCCGTTCCTCGGCGCCCCGCACGACGAGTTCGGGGCCGAACCTCATGCCTTCTTCCCGCTCGAGGTGCAGGAAGTGGTTGATCATCATCAGCCCGTTGCGGGCGGCGATGCCGAGGATCGTCAGGAACCCGACCAGCGAGCCCAGCGAGAGGACACCGCCGGTGAAGTAGGCCGCCAGCACCCCTCCCACGAGCGCCGTCAGCAGGCAGACAGCGGCGAGGGCGGCCAGTCGCCAGCTCCCGAAGGAGATGTAGAGCAGCCCGAGCACGATGGCGGCGGCAACCAGCGAGTAGCGGAACAGGGCAGCCTGTGACTGCTGGCGCTCCTGGAACTCCCCGATCACCTGGACCGAGAAGCCGAGGGGCATCTCGATGTCGGACACGATCTCCTCGACGTCCCGGGCGACAGCACCGAGGTCACGACCCTCGATGTTGGCGCTGACGTCGAGCCGCCTCGACTGGTTCTCTCGCTCGATCGTGTTGTCGACGGGCCGGATCTGGAGGTCGGCCAGCTCGCTCAACGGAACCTGCTCACCGGTCGGGCTGTCGATCGGCAGCCGTCCGATGGCATCGACGCTGTGGCGTGCTGCCGGGATGCTCCACAACTGGACGTCAAAGGCCTGCCCGTCCCGGAAGATGTCCCCAACCTCCTCGCCGGCGATCATGGTGGCGACCGCGCGGCGGATCTCACCGGGCTGGATCTGGTGCTCGGCAGCCGCCTCCAGATCGACGTCGACCTGGAGCTGGGGGACCTTCACGTGCAGCTCGACGTGCAGGTCCTGCAACCCCTCGACCGGCTGGAGCGCATCCTCGATCTCGTGGGCCTTCTCGTCGAGGACGTCCAGATCCGGGCCAGACACTCGGATCACCACGGCGTCGCTGGAGCCGGTCAACACCTCCCGGATCCGCTCCTTGAGGTACGTTTGGACGTCACGGAACAGTCCTGGGTAGCCGTCGACCGTGGTCTGTATGGCGTCGACGGTGTCGTCGTAGTCGACCGATGGATCGACGCTGACCCAGTTCTCACCGAAGTCGATTCCGACGACTTCGTCGGCGATGAGCGCCTGGCCGATGTGGGCACCGAAGTTCCTGACGCCGGGCAGGTCGCGGAGCTCGGGACTGACCGCCTCGGTGATTCGCACCATCTCCGGCTGCGACGTGCCCGGTCGAGTGAGCCAGTGCATCAGGAAATCCCGCTCCTTGAAGTCGGGGAGGAGCTCCTGGCCCAGCGTCGGCGCGATGAACCCGCCGAGAACGAACAACCCGACCAGCGCTGCCATGGCCGGCCGAGCGCGGTGCACGGTCCTTCTGGTGACCTTGTCGTAGCCGCCGCGCAGGACCCGAGTAAGAGGCGACTCGTGTCGCTCGATGGCCGTGTTACGGAGGAGGATGAGGCTCAACGCCGGAGTCACGATGAGGGCTACGATCGTCGAAGCGAAGATCGCCAGCGCATAGGACAGCGCGAGCGGGCGGAAAAACGATCCGGAGAGACCCTGGAGGAAGAACACAGGGATCAGCACGGCGATTTCGATGAGCGTGGAGTACACGATCACACCGCGCACCTCCAGCGAGGCGTCGAACACGACCCTCGGCGTCGACACGCCCGTGTTCTCGTTCCGGTGCTGACGCAACCGGCGCACGATGTTCTCCACGTCGACGATGGCGTCATCGACGACGGCTCCCAACGCGATCACCAGGCCGGCCAGGATCATCACGTTGATCGTGGTCCCCATGGCGTACATCACGAGGCTGGCGGCGACCAGCGACATCGGGATGGCGATCAGACTGATGAGGGCGACCCGCCACTCGAACAGGAACAAGAACAGGACCACCACCACGAGCAACGAGCCGATGACCAGCGCATTGGTGAGATTCTCCAGCGAAAGCGTGATGAACGTCGCCGGCCGGAAGATCTCGCTGTCGATCTCGATCCCCTGCAGACCGGGGGCCATCTCCTCGAGCGCCTCCTCGACGCCCTCTGTCACCTGCAGGGTGTTGCCCCACGGGAACTTCTCGACGATCAACATGATGCCGGGCCCGTCGTTGATGACGGCGTCGCCGATGAGCGGCTGATGGTCGATCTTGACCTCGGCCACATCGGCCAGGGTCAGGACCCGTCCATCCCGTTCGGCCAGGGGTATGTTGGCCAGGTCTTCCGGCGTCACGATGGGGAGGACGTGACGCACATCGAGGCGTTGGTTCGGGGTCTCGATGAACCCGCCGGTACCGACGAATGCCCCATCGGAGTACTGGAGGATCCCGGAGTCGACCGCATCGCCGGCGGCCTGCATCAACTGGTTGAGGGAGATCTGCTGCTCACCCATCCGCTCCGGATCGGCCTGGACCTGCAGCATCTCCAACCGCTCGCCCCAGATCGCCACGTTGGCGACACCGGGCACCCGGATCAGCCGCTGGCGGATCCGCCAGTACGACGTCATCGACATGTCGATGAGCGAGTACTCATCGGACGACAAGCCGATCTTCAACGCCCGGCTGGTCGCCGAGAGGGGCTGCAGCATGATGGGCGGGCTGGCCCAGCTCGGCAGCGTCGGCGTCACGATCGCCAGCCGCTCCTGCACGAGCTGGCGAGCGACGATCAGGTCGGTCCCCGGCTCGAAGATCATCTGGATCGACGAGAGACCCGGGACCGACTTCGACCGAATGACGTCCAGATCGGCCACGCCGTTGAGCACGTCCTCGAGGGGGACGGTCACGAGCTCCTCGACCTCGGTGGCCGAAAGCCCGATGGCGTGGGTCTGTATCTCCACCCGGGGTGGTGCGAACTCGGGAAACACGTCCACCGGCGCGTCCTGGAGCTGCAGGCCGCCGAAGACCATGATGACCATCGGCAGGAAGACGGCAAGGTATTTGAAGCGCAGACTCGTTCCGACGATCCAGCGCATTGGACTACTTCCCGATTCCGAATTCGACGCCGTACAGCTCTGCCGCACCCACCGACACGACCGGCTGGCCGGCCGGCGGGCCGTCGGTCAGCATCGCTCGATCACCCTCGATGTAGTCGATCTCGATGGGAGCACGCACGTAGTTGTTCCCACCCTCGTCGAGGTAGGTCCAGGTGCTGCCGTCGTAGTGGTAGAACACCGCCGAGTAGGGGATCACGAGATGATTGCCGTCGGCCTCGACGGCGGCGGTCTCCACACCTGTCCGCTCGGCAGCAGCCGGGGTCAGGCTCACCCTCCAAAGGTCGGGGCCAGCCTCGGTCACCGTCGCCGGTTCGATATAGACGTAGTCGGACGAGTCCGAGCACGCCACGGCGAGCGCTGCCACCGCCACAAGTATCGGTCCAAGTCTGTGGATCTTCATTGTCTCCTCCTCAGGTGGTGACGAGATCGGTGGTGTCGGTCTCGGAATCCAGGTCGATGATCGGCTCGCGGCCGAACAGTTCCGGCATGACGGCCGGGCGGGCAATGGCGCCGTACGCCGACGGCACAAGGAACAGGGTCACGATCGCCGCCGTGAACACCCCGCCGAGCACGGCGACAGCCATCGGCGTGACGACCTCGAATCCAGCGGGTGTCCCGCGTACGACAAAGGCGAGCGACAGGGCCGCCACGCTCCCGAGGGCGGCGGCCGCCGGCCGGAACAGCTGCTGGGCGCCACGGATGACCAGCTCGGGACCGAGCTCCATGCCACCCCCGAGCTGCAACAGCTCGTAGCGTCTGAGAAGTGCCAGGCCGGATCGAAGCGTGAGTCCGGCGATTGCGACGGTGCCGGCGAACGAGCCGATCGACCACACCCCTCCAGAGATGACGACGGCGACCAGACTGCCGACAGCGGCCGTCGGCATCGCCAGGATCATCAACACAGCGAGCCGGAAGCTCGAGAACGAGGCCTGCAGGAGAAGCAGGATCGTGATGAAGGCGGCTGCGCTCACGACGACCGTCTGACGCCAGTTGGCGTCGAGATCGGCCCGATCGCTCTGGAAGCCGACGTGGAACTCGAAGGGAAGACCCCGGTCGGCGATCAGCTCCTGAATCTGGTTCTCGGCTGCCTCGATGTCGCCGCCGGGGACGTCGGCCACGATGTCGACGTAGCGGGACACCGCTTCACGCTCGATGATCCGCTCGTTGGGTCGGACCCGTACGTCGGCCACGTCGGCCAGCCTGATGCGATCGCCCGCTGGGGTGTCGATCTGCAGGTTCTCGACGTCGGTGATGCTCTGCCGGAGCTCGGGAACACTCCAGACCACGACTTCGAACACCTTCTGTTCCTCGAACAGCGAGCCGACCTCGATGCCTGACAAGAGGGTGGCGGCGGCCCGCCGCACATCGCCTGGCTTCACCTGCAGCTCGGCTGCCTGCTCGATGTCGACCTCGATCTCGATGGTCGGTTCGGCAACCGGCAGAAGGACTCGGGCGTTCTCGACACCGTCGACGCCTCCCACCAGCGTCTGCAGCTCCTGACCAAGCGTGGTGAGGATCTCGGGATCTTCGCCGTACAGGCGGGCGACGAGATCGTTCTTCTCCTGCCGCAGCTCGGCATTCACTCGCTCGTTGGTGTAGGTGTTCAGCAGTGGCCGGCCGATGCCGGGATAGGTGTCAACCACCTGTTGCACGGCGTCGATGGTGCGGTCGTAGTCTGCATCCTGGCCGATGCGCACCCACACTTCAGCCGAGTTCACGTTTGTCACCTCGTCGGACAGAATGGCCCGGCCCACTTGCGTACCGGCCGCTTCGACGCCCGGCAGGGCGGCAATCTCGTTGGCCATCGATGACGCCAGGCGGCGCGTTTCGGGCAGCGAGACTCCGGCCGCCGTGTCGATGTCGACGACGAGGTCGGTCTGCTGGAACCTCGGGATGAACTCCCGATCGACGAATGGGATCATCAGGGCACCGACGACGAGCAAGGCCGCTCCCACCGCCAGGACGCTCGGCCCCATTGCGCCGACTCGACCGACGGCAGCGGCATAGGCGCCCTCATCGGCGTGGGCCGAGGTCGCCTCGTCCCGCACGATCAGAAGGCTTCCGAGAGCGGGCGTAATGCTGATGGCGACGACATAGGCGCTCGCCACGGCGATGACCACGGCGATCAGGATGTCGGGGACGAACTCACCGGCCGCCCCATCCATGAAGTACGACGGCACCAGGAGGATGACGAGCACGATCCCGGCGTAGACGAGGCTGTCGGAGTTGGCGGCCAACCGGCGACCGAGTGCCCGACCGTCGGTCGGGTCCACCTTCACTTGTTCGTGGACATTCCGGACGGCGTCGTCGATGATCAAGATCACGCCGATGCCGATGCCGGCGAGCATCATGTTGTCGAACGTGATCCCGAGGATGAAAAGCACGCTGGCGGCGAGCGAGCTCGCCAGGATCATGGAGATCAAGGCGGTGAGGCCCTCACGCCAGCTGCGGAGCAGGGCGATCGACGCAATCGCAACGAGCACGACCGCCGCCACGACCGAGGTTGCGATGTTGTCGATCGCCCGCTCCAGATAGCTGGCCGGCCGGAACAGGTCGGTCTCCAACGTGACTTCGGTGAGACCCGGAGCCAGCTCCTCGAGCGCTGCCTCCACGGCCTCGGTGGTCTCGATCGTGTTGTTCCATGGGAACTTCTCGATGATCAGGTAGAGGCCCTCTTCGTCACCGACCACCGCGTCACCGATCAACTGCTGGTGATCCTCGACGATGACGGCGACGTCGCCGAGGGTCACGTCGGGATGCCCCTCGATCACGACGGTCGAGAGATCAGCGGGTGTGGAGATGGCCGGGAGATGTCGCACATCGATGCGCTGATTCGGCCCGTCGATAAACCCGCCCATCCCGGGCGTCGATGCCTCGAGGAACGACAGCGGTGTCACCCAGAGCGCGTTCCCGGTCGTGTTGGTCACATCCTGCAACGACACGTCGTGTTCCACCAGGGCGTCGGGTAGGACTTGGACCTGGAGTTGCTGCTCGCGCGCACCCCACACGGCGACATTGGCGACACCCTCGACGCCCATGAGCTTGGGACGGATCGTCCAGCGAGCGAGCACGCCGAGCTCGACCGTGTTCAGCTGATCGGAGGTCAGCCCGATCATCATTACCCGGCTCTCCGACGACAGCGGCTGCACCATCGCCGGCGCCCGTGAGACGTTGGGGAGCCCGTGCGCCTGGGTCAGCCGCTCCTGCACGAGCTGGCGCGCATCGAGGATGTCGGTGCCCGGCTCGAACGTCATCACGATCGAGGACAGGCTCGGCATCGACTCGGAGCGGATCTCCTCGACAAAGGCCACGCCGTTGAGCAGATCGGCCTCCAGGGGCACGGTGATCAGCTGCTCGACCTCGGACGCGGAAAGACCCAGCGCCTCGGTCTGCACCTCCACATACGGCGGCGTGAACTCCGGAAGTGTCTCCACCCTGGCTTCATCCAGTTGGGTGAAGGCGAACACCATCACCCCGACCGCAAGCGCCAGGATGAGAGACCTCCGCCGAAGCGAAACGTCAACGACACTTCGTATCATCCCCCTACCCTTTCGTCGATTGCTCAGACGTCGGGGTGGACGACAAGACACGTTTCCTGAAGTTTTTCACCCCTCGACTCCGAACCTAATCAAGACATTCAAGTCCGTAAAGCTACTTCGTGTAACAATTGGGTTACGGCCGATCGACGGCATGTGCTCCCTCTTTGCCGGATCGACCGGCTGGCGAGATCACCTGTCCGGATGACCATGAACACTGGATTTAGCAGCAATCGAGGGACGCCGGCGGCTCGCCACGACGCTGCCACGACCTTGATTGCACGCACTGCGCGGCTCGAGGATCGGACATGCGCTCGCCGCCGACCGGTCCACGACCGCGCAAATTTCACCAGTCTGAATACGCCGGTGCCAGTTCGATAGTCGGGCACAAATGAACCAATGAGACTATCAGACGGTCCTCTGATCGCTCATATGTTTTGGGCGAACTGCCGTATTATTTGTAATTTGAACGATTGGTGTTCTCGGCCAACAGCATTTTGCGACGGCAGAAAGTTGCCTGGTCTCATCGCAATCGTCGACGTCGAGATGTGGCGGCTGCTTTCGGTCCAACATCACGATCGGCGACCTTCACAAAGAGTAGGTACACTGGCACCCAACGGGACCCATTCGCCCCCTCGCCCTCGACCATCGCCCGCCGGTGCGACTGGCGGAAGCGGCTCTCGACTCATGACGCCCTGGCTCAAACGGGCCACATCAGCAGTTCAGCGGGCGCATGGTTCGATCTCGAACGAGTTGCGTCGAGTCGCTCCATCCTGCGCTCTCGGCGAACAGGACGATCGCTATCGCAAGCATTCTCGCCAAACTCGGCGGGGCGAACGCGGGGACGCACCGGCACAACGGAAATCGCCACACACCTGTGTCCGCCGGGCTTCCATGTCGAGCTACACAGCGTTCTGGCGTGCGGCGATTGACCGCTCACGGCGGCCATTCCCCACGCGGCCACGCAGAGTGATCCACGGCATCGATGGCTCCCGCATTGAGCAACGCATGCCGACAGGAACAGACACTTCTTGGCGCGGCAGGCGGTTACGCGATCGTCCCGAGTCGGTGAGTCCGATGCCGGCCGGGCGGGGTGATAGCCGGGCCGGCATCGGACGAAGGATGACCCCGGTTCGGCCTGACGTCCAGCGACAGACTCGAGTTGGCTCACCGCGGTCGACCAATGGTCCCCGCAGCATGCACCGGCGAACCTGTCTCCTTCCTGACTCGCCCTCGCTGTACGGTTCCGTTGCGCCCGGTCCGCTGCAGGATCAGGACCGCTCGAACACCGCCGCCACATAGGGTCGGCGATCGCCGGTTCCGTCGGCCCGTGGCGACAGCTCGCTGTGTTCGATGACGGTGAACTCGGGCGCGAACTCGGCGTTGAGAGTCTCTGCGTTGTAGCGCCGGACCGGCAATCCGGCGCACTGTTCCGGGCCGGCGAGGCTGAACGTAGCGACGATGAGCCGGCCGGGTCCGTCGAGCGCCTCCACGGCGGCGGACTTGTACGCTGCGCGGTCGGCCTCGGCGGTGAGGAAGTGGAAGACGGCCCGGTCGTGCCAGAGGTTCCAGCGCCGGGGCGGTGCCCAGTCGGTGACATCCGCGTGAATCCACGCGATCGATCGATCGTCTGGCGATTCGGGATCTCCGACCCACCGCGAGCGCGAGCGCTCGAGGGCGGCCTCACTCAGGTCCAGGACGGTGAGGTCCCCGTATCCGGCGCCGTGCAACTCGCCGGCCAGGCGGCTGTCGCCACCACCGATGTCGATGACGGCATCGGTGGATGTCGAGTACCGGAGAACGAGATCGAGAGTCGACGGCGACGGCTCGTACCAGCCGAGGTCTTCGGTCGCCCGTCCGCGGTAGATCTCGTCCCAGTGGGCCTGCGTAGCCACGGCGTCATTGTACGGACATTTGGCGGCCGCCGCAATCAGGTAGATCGACGCCGGCTGCGTCGCGCTCGGTGTCCACGGCCTAGATTGACAATGCCGGCGGAGAATCCGGCTCGAGGAACGTGAACGAAGAACTGACCCAGTCCAAGAGTGGGATGGCATTCCGCCGCTCGGGCGGCGGGCCGGTGGTCGTGTTGCTCCACGGCATTCCCGGCAGCGGTGAGGCGTGGCGGCCGGCGGCCGAGATGCTGCCTGCCTCCCTCGACGTCATCATCCCGGACTTGCTCGGCTTCGGTGGAAGCATCCGCCCGACGAGGTTCGAAGATCTCGGCGCGCAGACCCAGGCCTCGGCGCTGGAGGAGCTTCTCGACGAGCTCCAGATCGAGTCCGCCACCGTGGTCGGACACGACTTCGGTGGATCGGTGGCGCTCTCCCTGGTCGGGCGACGGCCGGCGATGGTGCGAGCGATCGGACTGCTGGCCACCAACGCGTTTCCCGATCCGCCGGTCCCCTTTCCGCTCACCATGGCCAGCATGCGAATCGTCGGGCCGCTCGCTCGGCGCATCATGTTCTCCGGGCCGGCCCTGAGCATGATGCTCCGCGAGGGCGTCGGACCGGCGACCTCACCCCCCGACCCGCTCACCTATCTCGGCGACCGCGAACAGCGGCGCGCCATCGGGGCCATCCTTGCCGGCAGCCTCACCCGGCTCACCGAAATCTACGAACCCCTCGAGGCGACGTTGTGCCAAATCGACGTGCCGGCGTTCGTCGGATGGGGCGACCACGACCCCTACTTCGCCGTCACCCAGGGCCAGCGGACAGCGAACGCCGCCGGTTCCGAGCTCCGGATCTACGAGGGCGCCGGCCATTTCCTCCCGCACGAACGTCCGACGGAGCTCGCCGCCAACATCATCGAGTTGGTGGAGCGCCGTTCCCGCCGCTGATGCCCCGGCCCTACGATCGAAGGATGCGAATCTTCTTCACCGGCGGGAGTGGCAAGGCGGGTCGACATGCGATTCCGTATCTGGTCGAGCAGGGGCACAGGGTGGTCAACGGTGATCTGGTGCCCTTTGGCCACCCGGGTGTGGCCGACCTCCGCATCGACCTGACCGACTCCGGCCAGGTGTTCAATGCCCTCTCCGCCTATGCCGGCTTCGACGAGCTCGAGCCCGGCACCGGCGTGCCCGCCTACGACGCGGTCGTTCACTTCGCCGCCATCCCGGCGATCCTCGTACGGCCCGACAACGAGACGTTCAGGATCAACGCCCTCAGCACCTACAACGTCATCGATGCGGCTGTGAAGCTGGGAATCGGCAAGGTGATCTTCGCCAGTTCCGAGACGACGTACGGGATCTGCTTCGCCGACGGTGAGGTCAAACCCGAGTACGTCCCGATCGATGAGGACCACCCCACCGTCCCTCATGACAGCTATGCGATGTCCAAGGTGGTCAACGAGGCGACCGCCCGCTCGTTCCAGGCTCGCACCGGGATCGACATCTACGGCCTGCGGATCAACAACGTGATCGAACCCCACGAATACGAGACCGAGTTCCCCGCATTCGTCGAGGACCCCGGTCTTCGTCGACGCAACATCTTCGCCTACATCGACGCCCGCGACCTCGGCCACATGGTCGACCGCTGCCTCCGCACCGACGGGCTGGGGTTCGAGATCTTCAACGTGTCCAACGACGACACGTCGGTCGGCCTCACCAGTGCGGAGGTGTACGAGCGCTTCTATGCGGGCGTACCGCTCCGGCGGGAGTTGCATGACTTCGAGACGTTCTACGCCAATGACAAAGCCAAGCGGCTCGTCGGATTCTCCCCCGAACACGGCTGGCGCGACCTTCTCGGGGGCTGACGGTGGAGCGCCGAGAACCGACATGACCGACATCGACCGCGACGGGACCCTCGAGCTTGAGGACGGCCGCCGCCTGGGGTGGACGACGTACGGTGCACCGGATGGGAGACCGGTCGTCTGCGCCCACGGATCTCCGGACTCCAGAGTCATCTGGCTCCTTGCTGACGACGCTGCTCTCCGCGCCGGCGTTCGCATCATCGCTCCCGACCGGCCGGGGTTCGGGCTCAGCGATCCGGCACCGGACCGGTCCATCCTCGACTGGGTCGGCGATCACGACACCCTGACCGACCACCTAGGCCTGAGCCAGTACGCCCTGCTCGCCATCTCGGGCGGGAGTCCGTACGCCTCGGCGGTCGCCTGGAGCCATCCCGACCGGGTGACCCGACTCGGGCTCCTCTCGGTCATCAGCCCACTGTCGGCACCCGGCGTGCTCGCCGGCACAAGCCCGCTTGTACGGCTCACGTTCGAGATCGCCCGCCGGGCTCCGCTCCTCCTCCGCCCTCTCGCCGCTGCGATGGTGACGCTTGCCCAGCGGTGGCCCGACCTGGCTGAGAAACAGCTGATCGCCTCCCGGCCTCCGGCCGACCGGGCCGTGATCGAGCGTCCCGAGACGCTCGCCGTTCTCCGAGCCAACCTCCCCAACCAGTTCAAGGACCCGTTGTCGATCGCCCACGAGATGCGTCTTGCGGCGACCGATTGGGGATTCCCCCTCAGCGCGATCACCGTGCCCACCACGATTTGGCAAGGAGGCCTCGACGACGTCCACACGCCCGCCATGGCGCGCTATCTCCAGACGGCGATTCCCAACGCCGAACTCGACTACCGACCTGACCACGCCACGTTCGATTTCCTCGACGACCTCGACGCGATACTCACAATCATCGCCCCGCCGGCATTGCCCTAGCGCCATTCAGCTTCACTTCAGGTAGCCGAGCCACACTGTGCGTGTGTTCGATGAGATCCGCTCCGTCCAGTCGGCGACGACCGAGGCGCCCGGTTCGGTCGACCGCCGGCGGGCGGTCTCAGGTCTGCTCGCCGGCGCAGCGGCTCTGATCGGCGGAGGAGTCCTGGCCGGGTGCAGCACCACGGCCGACGGCGTACAGCGCCAGACCTCCGGGGTCGGTACCGCGGGCCCTCCGTCAATGCTCGAGACGCGGGATCCCGACCTCCACATTCTCCGCCGCCTCACCTACGGGCCGACCACGACCGATGTCGACGCGATTCGAACGGCCGGTGCACAAGCGTGGCTGGACAAACAGCTCGACCCGGAGGACCTCGACACCGCCGGTGTCGACAACCTCCTCAACGATGTCTTCCCAGAACTGGGGCAACCGGCGGCCGGGATCTTGGAGGGCTTCCGAGCCGACGGTGACGGAATCCGGCTGGCGACCGTCCTCCCTGCCTCGCTGCTCCATCGCCACGTTCGGAGCCCGGCCCAGCTCTACGAGCGGATGGTCGAGTTCTGGGGCGACCATTTCAACGTGCCTCAGATCGGTCCGCCGTCGACAGCCACGCGCATCGCGATGGATCGTGAGGTCCTACGCCCCCATGCGCTCGGTCGCTTCGACGAACTGCTGATCGCCAGCGCCCAGAGCCCGGCGATGCTTCTGTACCTGGACAACGTCCGGTCGACGGTGGATGCGATCAACGAGAACTACGCTCGCGAGCTTCTCGAGCTGCACACGGTCGGCGTCGATGGCGGCTATGGCGAAGCCGACATCGTCGGTGTCGCCCGGTTGCTCACCGGATGGTCCTTCACCCGGGAGCTCGAGTTTCGATTCCGCCCCCGCCGGCACGACGCGGGACCGGTTTCGGTTCTCGGCTGGGAGCGGCCCGCCGGCGGCGACCTACTCGAACACGGCGTGCAGTTCCTCCACCACCTCGCACGACTTCCCCAGACCGCCACCAATGTCTGCCGGAAGCTCGCCATCCGCTTCGTCGCCGACGATCCCGATCAGGGCCTCGTCGAGGACATGGCCGACGCGTGGACGGCCCACGACACCGCCATCGCGCCCGTGATCCGGGCCATGGTCACCCATCCGGCGTTCGCCGACGCTCCCCCGAAGTTCAACCGGCCGTGGGACTTCCTCGTCCAGACGCTGCGGTCTGTCGATGCATCCATCGACATCGGTTCCCCCCTCGACCGCCGCAGGCTGTCCGGGCTGGTGCAGGGAATGGGCCAGCCTCCCTTCCGCCACGCCAGCCCGGACGGATACCCCGACAGCGAGACGGCGTGGCTCAACGCCGGCGGCCTCCTGGCACGGTGGAACCTCGTCATGGCGCTGACGCTCCCGGCCGACCGCCCGCTCCACACTGGTCTGGACCGGCTTGTCGACGAGACGCTCGGATCGAGTGCCATCGAAGTGTTCGAGCAGTTCGCAGCTCGTCTGCGACACGAAGCGCTAGCGGATGATCAACTCGACTTGCTCACCAGGCTGCTCGGCTGGACGGTCGGCCAGGTACCGAGCGCCGGCGAGCTCGACGATGCTGCTCCGACCATCGCCTTCGCAGTACTCGCCCACCCGAGAGCTCTCTACCGATGACGGCGACCACGCCGCAGGAGCCTTCGCCCGGTCTGACGAGCACGCTGACGAGGCGATCGGTGCTGCGATCCGGAACGGCATTCGGACTGGCGGCGATGACCGGTCTCCCCGGCCTGGCGATGGCGGCCCCGCCGCCGGCTGGTACCACCCAGAGATCCGGGCGTCTGCTCGTCGTGTTCTTGCGAGGCGCCGCCGATCACCTCTCGATCACGGTCCCGCTGGATGAGCCGTTCTATCACGACGCCCGACCGACGATCGCTATCGAGCCGTCGGCCACCCTTCCCCTCGACGATCGGTTCGGACTTCATCCGGCGCTGGTTCGGCTGCACGAGCGCTATGTCGCCACCGAGCTGGCGCCGGTCGTTGCCGTCGGAAACCCGGCCGCCGATCGCAGTCATTTCCTCGCCCAGGACCTGTTCGAGCGAGGCAGCGACGGCGACGACGACTCGGGCGACGGCTGGCTGGCCCGCCACCTGAAGACAACCTCCGCTGCTGAGGACAGCCCGTTTCGGGCCATCACGATCGGCGGCAACGTCGACGAGAGCCTGCTCGGCTATCCGGCACTGGGAGTGCCGTCGTTGCGCGCGTTTGGACTCTCGCTCGCCGGCAACGCTGCGCCGGCGCTGGAGCAGATGATGCGACAGGCGCACGCCGGAGAATCCCGGTCCGACGGCGTGGCCATCCAGGCGCTCGACGCCGCCCGCAAGGTTGCGGACCTCCCGGCCTCCAGCCAGCGAAACCGGACAGCGGCCGCCTTCGAGGACATCGTGACGCTGCTCGACGCCGACCTCGGGATCGAGACGATCACGGTGAGCATCGGAGGGTGGGATACGCACGACCGCATGGGCACGGTGGAACAGGGTGACATGCGCGACCTGCTCGCCGGACTGGACACCACGCTCGGGGATCTGACCGACCGGCTCGACGACCGTGGTATCGATGACGTCACGACGATCGTCGTGACAGAGTTCGGGCGGCGGGTCGCCGAGAACGGATCCGGCGGCTGCGACCACGGCTGGGGCTCGCTGGCGCTGGTGCTCGGGAAGCACGTGGCCGGCGGACGCGTCCACGGCGAGTGGCCGGGCCTGGCCCCCGACATCGTCGCCGACGCCGGGGGTGACGTCCCCATGACGACCGACTACCGGGACCTTCTGGCCGAGACGGTCGATGTCGTGCTTGGCGGAGATCCATCGATCGTCTTCCAAGGTCATTCCACTCAGCCCCTCGGTGTCATCACGTGACCCTTCCATTTGCGAGATCCAGCGTGATCTACTGAGCTGACGGTCAACGAGAAAGAGCCTCCGCCATGGCCATCATCGGGATACACGCCCTCCTCTATTCCTCCAAACCCGAGCAGCTTCGGCGCGTGCTTGCCGACACCTTCGGGCTCGATCACGTCGACGACGGACAGGACGCAGGCTGGCTGATCTTTCGACTGCCGCCCGCCGAGCTCGGAGTGCACCCGGCCGACGGGCCGGCTCACGAACTCTCGCTCATGTGTGACGACCTCGAGTCGACCATGACCGACCTCGCAGCCAGAGGTGTCGAGTTCGCAAGCGAGCCGACTGACGAAGGCTGGGGCATCGTCGTCAAGATGGTGCTCCCCGGCGAGGTGGACATGCTGCTCTACCAACCCCGCCATAGAACCGCCATCTGATCGTTGTGGTCTCAGCCCAGCAGTGAGCACTCCCTGGTCAACTGGTTCGGGGCTTCGCCGGGCCGTCCTTGAGCTGAGTGCGACAGGGGTCGGCGCCGAAGTAGAGCAAGCACTCCGCTTCGGTGAAGTCGCGCTGCACCCGGCTGCGGGCCAACTCGACCAGCTCGTCGGAATCCGCCAGGTAGCGCCTGAGGATCCCGTCGGCATCGGCGTAGAACAGGGAGGCGCCATCCGTCGTGACCAGCAACTGCACGAAGAATCCGAGATCGGTGGAGACATCGACCAGCAGCGAGCCCGAGGTGGTGTCCCACTGCCGAACCTGGGTGCCACTGCCCGTGGTGACGATCGAGTCGCCGAGCGGTACGACGCGTTGGGTCGGCCCGGTGTGCAACTCCGGGAACACGGTGACAGCCTCCGATGCCGAGGCGCCGGCCAAGATCGCTTCGACGTCGAAGATGACTGCCTCGCGCGTTTGCGCCGAAACGCCGAGCGCCGATCCGTCCGGCGCAAAGGCCGACGCCAGGGTGATCATCCCCGCCGGTCTGGCCCATTCGGTGAGCGCTTCGAGGCTTGATGCGCGCCGGAAGACGATCCCTGCGTCCGTCTGGTAGGCGACGAGATCGGCTCCGACCGATCCCGGCGGACCGATCACCGCTTCGAACACCTTGCCGGCGCCGGCCGGAGCGATGAGCTCGCCGGTTGCGAGGTCGACGAATCCGGTTCGACCAACTTTTTCCTCGTACGGCGAACCAGGCGGGCACTCGAACGGGTCGAAGTCGACGAGCACCCATCCGTTGATGGCGTCGATCCCGCGAGGGGTTTCGCAGGGCCGTAGGCTCGTGACGACCCGGCCGGTGTCGACATCGAGCACCGATGGAAGGTGATCGACGTCCGAAAAGCCGGTGACGAATCGGCCGTCGGGGGAGAACACCGGCCACTGGAACTGTCCAAACCAGAAGTCGGCAATCGGCCGGCGGGCCCCGGTGGCCAGATCGAGCCCGACGAGGTGCCCCTCCTCGGGGCCGGTCTGGACAGAAACCAACATCTCGGTGTCGCCCTTGGCCTGACCGCCTCGGGCCCGTCCCTCGATGGTGAGGTTCCCGAGGTCGGACGGACCGGCCGGCGTGAGATTCCACACTCGGGTGCCGCCATCGCGCGACGCAACGGCCAACCGGCCATCAGGGGTATAGGCCGAAGACCAAACGCCGGTCCCGTGGCCCCGCAGTTCGATGACTTCGCCGCCGTCCAGATCGATGACACGCACGGCGTCGTGATTCCCTCCGATCGCAAGCGACGTCCCGTCCGGTGAGAAGGTGATCTTTTCCGGGCCGGGAAAGGCGACCGATGCGACCGTCTCACCCGTCGCCAATCGGACGACCACCACCAACTCGGCGGCCCGATCGATGTATGCCACATGTTCTCCTGATGGGGAGGTCGCCATCGCTCGTACCTCGAACGGGATCTCACTCCGCCGATTCCGCTCGCCGGTGTTCGAATCGACGACATCGAGCGTGCCGGAATCGGCGACGACCAATGAGGTCGACCCCAGAGTAAACGCTGCGTTCGTGCGATCGTCGCCCGGCACCTCCAGCGCCAGTTCTCCGGTGCTGACGTCCCAGATTCGCGGGCCCGACTCACCGTTGGCGAGCAACTGCTGACCGTCGGTGCTCCAGCCCGGTCGCCAGCTGCGTTCGCCACCCGGCAGAGTCTGCTCGGTGTGTAACGACATCGGGTCGACCAGCAGAACTGCGGGAAGCTCGGCAGGACGATCCCTCTCGGTGCAGCAGAACGAAACCGCAAGAAGCGATCCGTCGGGGCTGTAGGCGAGACCGCCGACGTTGTCGTCGAGCACCCGTTCTGCGGCGAGCTCGCCGGTCTCGATGTCGTAGATGGCCAGGCGGTTCTTGACGTCGACGTGATCGACCGCGACGTACTCGCCGTCAGGGCTCACGGCCACGACGCTGTACCCGCCGTCGATGATCCGTTCGAGGCGAGAGCCCTGTACTGCCTCGTGCAGGGCGGCGACCACGCCCGGCTGTGGCGCGTCCGAGATCTCAGTCGAGACGTCGTGAGCGGCCAGGGCCAGGAGGATGGCGAGATCGGGATCGCTCCCGACGAGCGCCAGCGACGATTGCCCCACCAGCTGGGCCGTCTTGTTCTCCAGAGCCCGTTGCTCCGCCTCGGCAGCGTTCGCATCGGCGGCGTCCCGCTGGCGGAGGGCGACCAGCCCGGCTCCGATGGCGACGGCGGCTACGACGGCGAGGGTGGCAGCGAGAAGAGCAAGGCGGCGAGCTCGGTGTCGCTCCCGGGCCCGTCCGCTGTCCCGGGCGGAGATGCTGGCGTCGAGGAATGCCTGCTCGATGGCGTTCAGCTGTTCTGGATGAGTGGCCGCCCACTCTTCGGCGGCATCGAGCCGGCCTCCGCGATAGAGCTCGCCGGCATCGTGACCAGCGGCTTCCCAGGACGCAGCGGACTCGGTGAGATGGCCGAGCATACGAAGACTGTCCCGATCGGCCTCGACCCACCCGTGGAGCCGCGGCCACTGGTGAATCAGGGCCTCGTGGGCGATCTCGACCGTCGGTTCCCGAGTCAGTTGATCGCGGTCCAGCGTGAGGAGTCGAGCCTGGGCGTAGGCGTCGACCAGCGTCGAGGTGACGGACGGCAGCTCGGAGAGGCGCGCCCGCCGCCGGGTGGCCTCGCCTCGGTCGCCCGGCGTCACCAAACGACCGAACAGCCGCCGCACGTCGTCTCGCCCAGCGCCGTCGTGTCCCTGGAAGATCTCTTCGGCCCGCCTGGCCACCGCAGTGCCGAGGCCACCCTGCCGGTCGTAGGCAGCCAGCGTCAGCGTGTGACCATCGCACTGGTCGAAGAGGGATGTGAGCTCGTATTGGATGAGAGGCAGACTCATCGAGGCGGTCGCGGCGTCGGCCACGAGGGCGGCGACGAGAGCCGGCTCGACGGTCACGCCGACCTGGATTGCCGGAGCGCTGATGGCGAGTTCGAGATCGGCGGGCCCCAGCGGTGTCACGGCCACGGTGTTGGCCCGAACGAGCCCGCTGATGAGATCGTCACTCAAGGGTTGGTCGAAATAGTCAGCGCGGATCGTGACGACGACACGAAGCCTCGTTTGCTGGTCTCCAACCGCCCCCGAGAGCGCGCCGAGGAACCGGCGACGGTCTGCGTCGGCCGCCATCGTGAACAGCTCCTCGAACTGGTCGACGATGAGCACCACGTCGCCCGGCACATCGGGGAGGCACTGCCTCACCGCTCGGAGCAGTCCGTCGCCGGACGAAGCGATCGTCAAGGGCAGAGCAGCAGCCTGCGACGCCGGCGCAAGCTCGAGCAGCGCCTGGGTCAGTCGGTCCATGGGATCTGCGCCCGGCATCATCGCCAGGACGTAGGTACCATCAGCCCGCAAGCGTGGGGCCAGGCCCGCCCGAACCACCGACGATTTCCCGGATCCGGAAGGCCCGACGACGGCCAAAAAGCGCGAGTCGGTGATGGCGGCGTGCAGCTGATCGATGAGATCCTCGCGCCCGAAGAAGTCACGGACATCGGCCTCGTCGAAGGCAGCGAGGCCTTTGTAGGGATTGCGGGCCGCCCACCCGATCGGGCTGCTGGGAGCGACCCCGACCGACTCGGTGACCGATGTGAACGCGACGACCAGCTCGCTGACCGAACCGAAGCGTTGATCGGGATCGGCCGCCGTCGCCTGCCGGAGCACCGCATCGAGGTCTCGAGGAAGGCCGGCGGGCACAAGAGCAACCTGTCGTGTGGACGCCTCTCCGGTGAGAAGCTCGGAGATGGTTGCCCCGAAGGCGTAGACGTCCGACCTGGGAGTGGACTCACCGCCAGACGCCAGCTCAGGGCTGACGTAGGCCCCGCTCCCTGTTGCCGGCTGGGCGGCCGCTGGAGTCGTCGAATCGGCGGGCAGCGCGATCCCGAAGTCGCCCAGATAGGCGTTGCCGAGCTCATCGAAGAGGATGTTCGCCGGTTTGACATCCCGATGCGTCACCCCGGCCCGGTGGGCGGCGGCCAGGGCGCTGCCGACCTCCTCCACCACTCTCGTCACTCGATCCAACGACATGGGGCCGCGCGAGTCGATGAGTTGTCGAGCGCTCCCGCCCCGCAGGTAGCGCATGACGAGGAAGGCACCGCCCGGTTCTCGCCAGTAGTCGAACAGCGGCACGATGTGGGGGTGTTCGAGCCGGGCGATGATCTTGGCCTCACCGTCGAAGCGGCGGATGAATTCGGGATTGTCGGCTAGGTCCGGCCGGACGACCTTGATCGCCACCTCGCGTCCGAGCGTGGGTTGGGACGCCCGGTAGATTCGGCCGAACGCTCCCTCGCCGATCACCGCACCCAGCCGGTACCCCCGCAGGTGCCGGTCGTCAGGAGCCCGCTGTTGTAGCGAGGGGTCCCGGCCGATGATGCGTTGCTCGAGCGAGCGCAACTCATCGGAGGGCTCGACTCCGATCTCCTCGAGGAGGTACCTCCGGTAGTCCTGGTAGGTCCTGACCGCGTCGACCTGCCGTCCTGCCCGATAGAGAGCCACCATGTGCTGGGCTCGAGATCGATCCCGCAGTGGGTGATGATCGGTGAATCGCTCGAGTTCGCCGATGGCGTCGTCGTAGAGGCCGCAACCGAGCATCGCGTCGAACCGCTCCTCCTCGGCGGCCAGCCGGAGCTCGTCGAGGCGCACCGCTTCCCCGGCGCACCAGTCCTCATCCCGGAACTCGACATAGGCGTCGTCGCGCCACAGCGACAGCGCCTCCTCGAGGGTGGCCAGCGCCGCCATCGGATCGGCCGACATGGCCCGGGCGCTCGCCAGCAGCGACTCGAACCGTGTGCTGTCCAGAGCGTCGACCGGTCGGTCCAGACGCCACCCAACCGGGTCGGTGAGGAGCGGGGCCTCACCATCCACCTCCAGCACGCGGCGGGCTCGGGCGATGTAAGTCCTCAGCGTGTTCCTTGCCCGGGCCGGCGGATCACCCACCCAGACGACGTCGATCAGGCGATCGGCGCCAACCGGACGTCCTCCGGCCAGGATCAGGGCGCCGAGCAGTCGCCGCTGGCGCGCCCCACCGACATCAAGTCGTTGCCCGTCGGCTCGGACCTCGATCGGTCCGAGGACTCCGTACTCGAGGTTCATCGAATCCACCCCGATCACGTTCCAAGCTTGCGATCTGGCGTTGCACCATCGTTGCAGTCGATGAACTCGCTGGTCAACGGTCCGGTGAACGATTCACCCAACGCTGATGGGTCCGGCACGGGCAAGTCGAGTGCAACGGCAGGGAAACGCAACGCCCGGACGTTGCGGGCATGCCGAATCTGCGAACGTCCGCCCACCTGGCCGGAACCCTCCTCGCCCTGGTCGTCCTCTGGGGCTCCATCGGGGACCACCAGGGTAGGGCACCGACATCACAGCTCTCGCCGAGCGAGCGCGAGATGGTCGGGTGGGCGCGCAATCGCTTCGCCCTCGTAGGTCTCGAGCTCCCGCCTGTGCAGGTCGCCTTCCACGACGACACCAAACCGTGCGACGGGAACAACGGCCTCTACCGGAAATCGGGCAGCGGCGCCGAGGTGCGCATCTGCATCCCCGACGTTCCGACAGCCGCATTCGATCTGCTCAGGCGAAGGACCCTGGTGCACGAGCTGGCCCACGCCTGGGAGCAGGCCTCTCTCGACGACACCCAACGCCGGCGTCTCCTGCCGATTCTCGACGCCGAGAGCTGGTACGCGCCGGGGTCCGACTGGGACCGACGGGGAGCCGAACGGTTCGCCGAGACGATCGTCTGGGGCCTCTACGATCAGCTCCGGCGGCCAACGCTGATCGATGTTCCCTGTGCTGAGATCCATGCCGATTTCGCCGCCATCACCGGATTCGGGGCACTTGGACCGCTGGAGGTGGTCTGCCATCTCGCCGACCCGGCTCGGTGATCATC
>JBFGLT010000029.1:0-23245 GCA_041576015.1 Acidimicrobiales bacterium | reverse complement strand
CTCGACGATCTCACTCCCGCCCAGCGCACGCGGATTCGCCACTACGAGACCGGGAATCGCAACCGGAAGACCGTCCTGGCGAAGCTGGACCGGCTCGACGACTCCACGTGAGCTACGAATCGGCTCGCCCCGCCAGCGCCGGAGATCTCGCCGACATCGAGTGGGTCGGATCGGCCGTCTCTGCGACGCTGTCGGAACGGCGTGGCGGGTCGGTGTTCAGCCGACTCGAACTGGGATTCAGCGAACCGCTGTCGAGGGCGCGCCAGGCCATGGAACGCGACGACGGATGCTGCCTGGTCGGGACCTTCGACTCCGTCGTGTTCGGATACGCCATCTGTCACATCGTCGAACTCGACGGGGGGGACCGCATCGGCCGGATGCTGGACTTCGCCGTACACCCGGCTGCCCGCGGGGTGGCCATCGGCGAGGCGATGATGGACCGAATCGTCGGGTGGTTGACGGCCGAGCACTGTGTCGGCGTCGATGCGTGGGCGTTGCCCGGAGACCGGGCGACCAAGAACTTCTTCGAGAGCTTCGGGCTCAAGGCACGGTTGCTGACCGCCCACCGGGCGCTCTAGCTGGCGTCGAATCAGCTGGCCGGTGGCTCCTCAGCGGCGGCAGGATCCGGCTGGGGTTCGGGGGCCTGAGACTCCTCCGTCGGTGCGTCGGCCGAAGGCGGGGACTGGTCGGCCTCGGTCTCGCCCTCGGCGTCGTCGGTGATCGTCCCCGGTCGGGGGCGCGTCGGTGTCTTCAATAGGTCTGCCGGTCCGGTGTCGACCCTCGGCCCGTCGTCGCCGCGGGCTTTGCGGTCCCGGCGACGGTCCCCACCGGTACGGGTTCGGCCCGCGCCTTTCTTGCCCCCGGCGTCCTTGCGGGCGGCGCGCAACCGTTTGGCCGCCGCCTTGGCCTCGGAGGGATCGATGCCGTAGCGAGCGGCGATCTCGGGGACCCGATCGGCGACCGATCGCACGACCTCGAGAAACGACTCGTCGGGCTCGACAGGGAAATGGGCCGGCTTCACCGCCGCCCGGATGGGGGAGAAGGCCAGAGCGTCGAGCACCGACGCCCAGCGGTCCGCCGGTGTGTCGGGACCCATGGCGGCCGCAGTCTGGGCGGCGAGCCGTTCGGCGATCTCGACCGGGATCGGCGAGCCTGCCTTCACCGGACGAGAGGTGAGCCGCAGGGCGCGGATGGTGCGCTCCTCGGCCACGGCTCTCTCCAGATCGGCCAGCCAGGCGGCATGGTCGCGCTCGACCCGTCGATCGAGTGCAGTGCGAAGCTCGGCGGCGAGGGCTCGGGTGACTTCATCCCGAGCCCCCTTGTCGGCGGCCACGACCACCGATCGGAGGTCGCGGAGATCGACTTGCTCGATGTCGGACATCGCCGCGTCGGCGCGGTCCCGCCATTCGGCGGTCTGGAACCTGGGGGCGAGCCCCTCGGCGATCGACACGATCTGGGTGGCGTTCGGGTCGCCCTTGGCCGCCGAACGGACCGCCGGCAAGCCGCCCTTCAGGAGCTGCTCGGCGATGGGACGGTGCTCGGGCGGCACCTCGTCGAGGGCGGCATCGCGATGCACCCGACGGGGCTTGAGCCGCGTGGGGCGGGCCCTCGACTCCTGCTCCCGCTTGGGTCGCTGACGGCCCGGCCCATCGCCCCGGGGACGGCCCTTGCGGTCCTCCCGCTGGCGTCCACCGCGGCGTTTTTTGGAACGAATCTCGGTGACCAGTTCGTCGTCACGCACGGGACGGCCGATGAGCTCCAGAAGGTCGTTCCGTTCCTCTTTGGCCCGTGGGGCGAACACCTCGGTGACCTCGATCCCGTCGAGGCCGAACTCGGCCTCCACCTTGACGACGTCGCCGATCTTGGCGCCGGGGTACAGCAGCGAGGCCGAGAGCTCACCCTTTGGCTGCCGGGCACCGGCCGCTCGCCAGGTCCAGGTTTCGGCGTCCTTCGTGCTGGTGAGTTCCACCTCGATACGGCGAGCCATAAGGGCTCACAGGGTAGCCGTTGGGCGAAGGGAAATGCAGTGGCCGGCTCCAGAACGCAACGCTCGAGCCGATCTGACAGAGGTGGAGATCTCCATCGAGGTGCGTTGCCCATCGTGTTGCATGACCGCTCGGAGCACTGACCTACGGCACCTCCGACCGGTGCCGACCGAGCGGTCGGACGACCTCCGTCAATGCCGCAACTGCGGCGAGGTGTTTGCCGTCGGCCGCCGCCGCGGGGAACCACCTAGGCGACGGGGGCAAACGGATAGTTGTTGATGAACTCCTGGTTGAGGGCCACGTAGAACACCGCCCGGCCGCGCGAGAGCTGGCCGAGGTTCGGGTTGGTGCCGTTGGCGTTGTCGCCGTTGACGCGGTCAAGCCAGTAGTTCAGCCCGGCCTCGTCCGGTTCACGCCCGAGCATGTTGTCGTACACCCGCACGAGAAACTCCCGGTTGTCCGGGGCGTCGGCGTAGGTGTTCTGGAACTCGGCCGAGGCGATCGTGAAGTCGCCGGCGATGTCGATGGTGCGCCGCCCGTTCCGGCTCACCTGAAGCCAGTACTTGGCGCCCTCGACGTCGGGCTCCCGATTGAAGAATGCCTGATAGAGGCGCAGGATCTCGGCGTCCTCGACGGGCCGGTAATCGGTTGCGTTGACGATCTCGTCGAGCGTCGTCGCCTCGGCGACCGTGTTGGGTTCGACGACCGGAGGCTCGGGCGTCGGCGGGGCCTCACCGAGCGCCGGGACCAGCGTGGCGCAGGCGAGGATCTGGGCCTTCTCGTTGTCGGTCACCAGCACCGTGAACTCGCTGGCGTTGAGCAGCTCGGCTCGCTCGCCGGTGAACCCGGTTTCGTTGACCAAGGCTTCGAAGTTGCGGATCCGGCCCAGGTTGGCGTCGAGCCCGGTCTTGGGGTCGACGTTGCTCAGCAGGTCGAGTTCGCGGTTGTCGCCCGCCGGCCACGTCTGCTCGGCGAGGTCGCCGGAACACTGGAGCGATTCCGGTGTGGCGAGCAGCACCTTGTAGTTGCTGCCGTCGGTGGGGGAGGGAGCCTGCAGATCCATCAGCACCTGGAGGGACTCGGCGACCGCGCTGTTCTCGGGGTTGGCCAGCCAGCCGGACCCGGAGATCCCCGACTCGTTCTGCTCGACGAAATCGAGGTTGAAGTAGGAGCCGGTCACGGGGGTGTTGGTGTCCTCGGTGAGGCTGACGCACTGGGAGGGAACGGTCTCCTGCACGGTCAGGCCACCCCGATCGGGCGGGCGGCTGGTGTTGGTCTCGCTCTCGCTGCCGTGGAGGATGAATGCGGAGCCGGAGAGGGCGGCGGCTTCCTCGTCGCTCAGGATCAACTCGATGTCGACCGTCAGTGTGTCAGGGGTTCCCGCGACGGGCTGCCAGGGGCTGTTGTTCCACACGTCGAGGAGGGTGTAGTCGACGCTGGGGGGTTCCGTGCTGCCTTCGGCGGTGACCGATCGGACGAGGCCTTGGGTCAGGTTCTCGAACGTCCCGGGTTCGCAGACCGCGGAGTCCCGCAGCATGAGGATGTGGCGCGAGCCGTCCCGAAGGTCGGCGCCCTCGAATGCGAGGTTGACGGTCAGGCGGTTCCCGAACAGGGTGACCGAGCCGCTGGCGGTGATGTCGGCACCGTTCAGCGGCAGGCTCACGGCGCTGTAGGTGACCTGGGCCGGTGCGGCGATCTGGGGGTCGGGACCCTGGTCGAGGGTGCCACAGGCGATCACGGCTCCGCCGGCCGCGTTGTGCAGGTTGAAGTAGACGTTCTCGAAGTCCGTTGTGCCGAGGTCGACGGTCGTCTCGAGGACGAACTCTCCGTCTGCGCCGATGACTTCGACCGGATCGGTGGCGACCGCCAGGGCGATGCCTCCGTCGGCGTCACAGGACGTGCCGTCGTGGAAATGCATGACCACCTCGTCGGCTTCGGTGATCCCGCTGGCGAACACCACCACGTCGACGGTGGTTCCACTCACCGCGGCGGCGGCATTGCCGGTGATCTCCGACCCTTCGCCGGTCCCGGCGAAGGGGAAGCTGTAGGTCAGACCGTCATAGGTGACCGCCGACGCCGGGCCGGCGATGCCGACCGCGGCCGCCGAGGCGGTCACGAGTGCGAGGGCGACCCTCGCAAACCTGCTTTTCATAGATGCTCCTTGCTTGGCTCACAACGCCCATTGGTTGGCTTGCAACGCCCGCAGAGACTTCCCCCCACGAGCGCACAGGGTAGACGGTGCTGACCGGGGAGGCGGGTCATGTCCCAAGATTCCCGATCGGCTGTCGCGATCTTCTTCGACCATGCTGTTCAGCGGCCGTCGGCCGGGGCGATCGGCGCAGGTCTCACCCGGCGCCGCCGTCCCCGCAGCCGGATCCCGCCGAATGGCTCCTGGGCGGCCTCCACCTGGCGAATGGCAAGTCGCAGGCCGGCCGCCGCTCGGGCACCGATGACACCCCGATCGGCGCCAGCGGCGAACACCGCCAGAGCCTCACGGAGCAGAAGGTCGTTGCCGCGGCACGCCTTCACCAGTTCTACGGCGATCGCCTCGAGGCTTGCGTCGGCGGTCGAGGAATCTGCGGGCGACCGGCCGGACGGCTCGATCTTGCTGAGCCGGATGGCCAGCCGGGCGATCGGTTCCCACCGAGGAGCGCCGGCGCCGTCGTTGGTGTGTCGTGTCTCGAGTGCCATGCAGCGGGCGTCCCCTTCGGTCGCACCCTCATCGTGAGGTTGAGGTCGAGGTTACCGCAACGCGATCGAAACATTCACGCGAACCGTCGACCGGTGTCGGGAACCGGCCCGTCACCGGCGTCGTCAAATCCGGCATGAACAGAATTCTTCCTTGGTGGCGTCGGGCCGTGGTCACCGCGATGGTGGCGACGGCCCTGACCATCGCCGGGCCGGTCACGCCGGCGAGCGCCTGCAGCTGCGTTCCCTTCGAGGATGTCCTGCAGATGAACCTGCCGGCGGCAGCATTCATCGGCGAGGTGGTCGATGAGGGAGCCGTCGTTTCCGACGGGTTCGGAGGGGCGCACGTGGCCCTGCTCTACGAGGTGGAGACGGTCTACCACGGCGACGTGCCCAGCCAGGTCGTCGTCCGGACTTCAGCCGATACCGGCGGCGGATGCGGACTCGGCTTCCGCGGCCGGACCGCCGTACTCGCATACATCGAGGACGGTGAGGCGCTCTCGACGAGCATCTGTTCGGCGGTGCCGCTCGACCAGGATGACGGGGGCACGCGGGCCCTTCTCGAGCAGGCCTTCGGTCCCGGGAGCACCCCAACACCGGTCGATGGAGTCGATCTGGGTTCAAGCGATCGGGGACTCCCGGTCGGCCTGCTCGTGGGAGCAGGTGCCTTTGCGCTGGCTCTCGCCGGCTCCTCGGTGTTGTTGTTCCGCCGCCACGACTGACGCGGTGGCCGGTGCGCAACCTCGCCTCGCTACCGTGGCGGGCCATGGATACTCCGCCGCCAGAGCCCGGCTCAGTGTCGTCGCTCGATTTCGTCCGGGCCAAGGTCCGCAGCGACACCGAGTCGGGACGATTCGGGGGGCGGGTGCAGACGCGGTTTCCGCCCGAGCCGAACGGCTACTTGCACATCGGGCACGCCAAGTCGATCTACCTGAATTTCGGGATCGCCGAGGAATTCGGTGGACGTTGCTTTCTCCGATTCGACGACACCAACCCCGAGACCGAGGACGTCTCCTACGTCGAGGCCATCATCGATGACCTGGAGTGGTTGGGGGTGGAGCCGGCCGGACCTCCACGGTTCGCCTCGGACTACTTCGAACAGCTCTACGACTGGGCCGAGTCGCTGGTCGAGCGGGGTCTCGCCTACGTCGACGAGCAGGACGCGGAAACGATTTCGGCCCAGCGGGGCGGGTTCGGCCAGCCCGGCATCGAAAGCCCCTACCGAGATCGACCCCCGGAGGAGAACCTGCGGCTGTTGCGCGAGATGCGCGACGGAGCATACGCCGACGGCGCCAGAGTTCTGCGAGCCAAGATCGACATGCAGGCCGAGAACATGTGGCTCCGCGACCCGGTGCTCTACCGGATCCGACGGATCGCTCATCATCGCACCGACGATCGCTGGATCATTTACCCGACCTATGACTGGGCCCACGGTCAAAGCGACGCCATCGAGGGCACGACCCACTCGATCTGCACGCTCGAGTTCGCCGATCATCGCCCGCTGTACGACTGGTTCCTGACCCATCTCGACCTCCCGGGCGACCGACCGGAACAGACCGAGTTCGCCCGGTTGAACCTCACGCACACCGTCATGTCCAAGCGGGTGCTCCGCACCCTCGTCGAGGACGGACACGTCGACGGGTGGGACGACCCGCGCATGCCGACGATCCGCGGACTGCGGCGTCGGGGCTATCCGGCCACGGCGATCCGGGCCTTCGTCGACCGGGTCGGCGTCGCCAAGACCAACAGCACCGTCGAGATCGAACTGCTGGAATCGTTCGTCCGCAGCGAGTTGAATCGAACGGCCCCGCGGCGAATGGCGGTCATCCGACCCCTCAAGCTCGTGATCACCAACTGGCCCGAGGGCGACGTCGAGTGGATGGAGGTTGCCAACAATCCTGAGGATCCGGCCGCCGGCACCCGCCTGGTTCCATTCGCCGGCGAATTGTGGATCGAGCAGGACGACTTCAAGCTGGACGCTCCACCGAAGTACTATCGCTTGACGCCGGGTCGCGAAGTTCGGCTCCGCTCGGCCTTCTTCGTGACAGCGACCGACGCCGTCGTCGACGACGCCGGCCGCGTCGCCCAGGTCAACGCCACCTACGATCCCTCGACCAGGGGCGGAACGGCCCCGGACGGCCGCAAGGTCAAATCGACCATGCACTGGGTCTCGGCCGCCCATTCCGCCGACGCCACGGTGCACGTGTACGACCGCCTATTCACCGAGAGCCACCCGGGGGTTGATGGCGGTGACCCGTTCGGCTCACTCAATCCCGGTTCGCGGGAGACCTGCCGCGCCAAGATCGAGCCGGCGTTGGTCGACGTAGCGCCCGGTGCGGTCGTCCAGTTCGAACGGTTGGGGTACTTCGCCGCCGACTTCGACCACTCGTCGGTCTACCACCGGACGGTCGGGTTGCGCGACGAGTGGGCCAACATCCAGCGTCGCAGCGTCCGCTGAGATCGGTGCGCTCAGCTCTCGCCGTGCAGAGTGATCGAGAACGGATCGAAGCCGAGGGGGTTTGCGTTTGCCGAGCTCTGGGCCAGCTCGGCGGCCTTGTGGGCCAGTTCGGCGGCACGCTCGGCCGCTGACTTCCTCTTTTCGGCGATCTTCTCGTTGACGAAGTAGACCGACGCCACCCGGTCGATCATCTTGGTGTCCAGGGCGCGGGCTCGGCTCTCGTATTCGCACACGCCGAGGGCCAGATCGCAGAAGTCGACCGCCAGATACGGACGCAGCTCACCGAGATGCTCCTCGGCTTGTTCCCGGAGGCGCTGGGCTCCCTCGGCGGTCACCTGGAGTCCCTTGCCCTTGGCCACCCGGGCCAGGATCCAGTTGAACGCGTCCTCTTCGATCGAGCCGACGAAGACCTTGTTCCGCAACCGCCGGAGGAAGGCGTCGTCTCCCAGCGAGCTCGGGTTCAGGTTGGTGGAACACACCAATTTCAGCTCGAAGGGAACGGTGAACTTGGCTCCGCTGGCCAGTTTGAGGAAGTCCACGTTGCGGCTGAGGGGAATGATCCACCGGTTCAACAGGTCAGAAGGCCGCACGGCCTGGCGGCCGAAGTCGTCGACGACGAGGATCCCGTTGTTGGCCTGCATCTGAATGGGAGCCTTGTAGACCCCGGATTTCGTGTCGAGCTCGAGGTCGACCATCTTCATCGTGAGCTCGCCTCCGACGATGACGATCGGCCGGGCGCAGAGCACCCAGCGGGGATCGAGGCCGGGCGGCTGCTCGGGGGCCGGTCGATGGACCGCCGGATCGAAGATGGTGATGATCTGGCCGTCGACCTCGACTGCTCGGGGAATGAGCACGGCGTCCTTGTGGATCCGGATCATGCGTTCGGCGAGACTGGTCTTGCCGGTGCCCGGCGGCCCGTACAGGAAGATGGCCCCGTCGTTGAGGAAGGCGGGCCCGAGCTGATCGAGGAGCCCGTCGCTGACCACCAGGTCGTTGAACGCCGCCCGGACGCTCTCCCGGTTGATCCGCAGACGAGCCTTTTGGGTGTGGACGGTCTGGATGTACAGCGACAGGGGCACCGGCAGGGTCTCCGAGTAGGTGGATTCCCGCATGTGGTCCAGCGTCGTGCTCCGTCCCAGATCGGTGAGTCCGATCAGGTAGTCGCGACCGTCGAGACCGTGGAATTCCAGGAGATTGCGGCTGCGGAGGTCCTCGGCCACTCCGGTGGCGATGTTGAGGCTCAGGCCGATCTCGGCGGCAGCCGCCCGAATCGTCGTGCGGCGGGCGATGAGCACCCGACGGCAGAACAGGTCCTCGACCATGCCTGCGGGGATGCCGAGATCGTCGATCCGCGTGGGCATCCGGTAGGCCGGGCCGACGGTTGGTCCCGCCAGGGGGTCGGCGGCCGGCGCGTTCGCGTCGGGCGTCGTGGGTTGCTCGCTCACCGCTACGTTGTCGGCAGGATCACAACGCCGCTGAAGAAAGTCCGTCCCTCGTCTCGTGATCATTACCCTCGTGACATGATCGATCTGCGGTCCGACACCATGACCCGGCCGACAACGGCGATGCGGACGGTGATGGCCGAGGCCGAGGTCGGCGACGATGTCTTCGGTGAAGACCCGTCGGTGAATCGGCTCGAGGCCGAAGCGGCCGCCCTGCTCGGCAAGGACGCCGGGCTGTTCGTTCCATCGGGGACCCAATCCAACCTGTGCGCCATTCTGGCGCACTGCGAGCGGGGTGACGAGTACCTCGTCGGGCAGACCGCCCACTGCTACCGGTGGGAGGGGGGTGGCGCTGCCGTGCTCGGGAGTGTGCAGCCCCAGCCGGTCGAGATGGCGCCTGACGGCACGATGGACCTGACCGTCCTGGCCCGCTACATCAAAGCGCAGCCGAGCCTGTACCACTTCGCCCGGTCGCGACTCCTGGCCCTGGAGAACACCCACGACGGACACCCGTTGCCATCGTCCTACGTGCGCGCCGCCCAGGAACTGGCCGGCGATCATGGTCTCGGTCTGCATCTCGACGGCGCTCGCTTGTGGAACGCCGCCATCGCCGGCGGCGTCGCACCGGGCGAGATCGCCGAAGGGTTCGACACCGTCTCGGTCTGCCTGAGCAAGGGGCTCGGGGCTCCGGTTGGTTCGGTGCTGGTCGGCCGGGCCGATCTGGTCGAGAGGGCACGCCGGTGGCGAAAGATGGTGGGCGGTGGGATGCGCCAAGCCGGAGTCTTGGCGGCCGCCGGCAGTCATGCCCTTGCCCACCACATCGATCGGCTGGTCGACGACCACCGGAGGGCGGCGCGCCTGGCGGCCGGGCTCGATGCGATCCCCGGCGTGACCGTGAGCGCCGTTGCCACCAACATGGTCTTCGTCGCTGTGGAGAACCCGGCGGGCGGAGCGATCGACCCGGATCGGTTCAACGATGCGCTCGCCGAGCGCGGTGTGGTCGTCCGGGCCGGTCCGACGTACCGGTTGGTGACCCATCTCGATGTCGACGACGACGGCATCGAGACAGCGATCGATGCCTTCGGCGCAGCTCTCAGCGAGCGCCGCCCGGCGACGCCGGGAGCAGCCGGCTCGGGGCGGTGAGCCGGAGCAATCCGATCAACCCGATCAGCGCCGCCGCTGCGCCCGCAGCAAAGGCAGCCCTCTCGTCGTCGAACACGTCGATGATCAGGCCCAGGAGCGGGGCGCCGGCTGCCCCGGCCAGGTCGAAGAAGAATCCGAACGAAGCGACCGCATGCCCGCGATCGGTCACCCCGGTGTCCCGCATCACCAGCAGGAACAACGCCGGATAGTTGAACGCCATGCCGCAGGCCAAGATCGCAGCTCCGACGTAAACCCCGGTGATGGTGCCCCAAGCGGCCACGACGGCGAACCCGGCGGCGATGAACCCGAAGGCCAGCGCCCCGCCCCGCCGCGGTCCGAGCCGGTCGGGAAGATCGGCCAGGAACAGCCGGAACACGATGACGATGCCGCTGTAGAGGAGGAAGATCGGGCCGGCCGCCCCGGTGTTGGGACCGCCGCCGAGCCGGTCGAGATACACGGCCAGGAACGCGGAGAACCCCACGAACCCGATAAGGCTCAGTGTGAGCAACAGGCCCGGCTTCACCGCCGCCGGGTGCAGGAACCGACGGCGGCCGCCCGGCGGCGGAGTGCTGGACGTCTCGTGGCGGGGGACCGCCCAGCCGAGAGCCGAGCTGAAGAACAGCATGAGCGCCGAGATCCGGACGACGCCGTCGAAGCCGAATTCGCTCCGGCCGACCAGCTCGCCGAGGAAAGGCCCGAGGCCCAGACCGAGATAGACAGCCAGGCTGAAGTAGCTGGTTGCCTCGCCGCGCCGATCGTCGGGAGCCAAGTCCTGGGTGGCGGTTGCCGCCCCGACGAACACGCCCGACTCTCCGATGCCGCTGACGACCCGCAGGGCGATGAGGAGCGGAATCGACGGCCAGATCGGATAACCCAGAATCGTCAGAGCGCTGAGCGCGGCGCCGCCGACGATCAGGACCCGCCGCCCGTGTCGATCACCGATCCGGCCGAGGTACGGCCGCACGAGGCCGGCCGAGACACCAAAGGCTCCGGCGACGAGGCCGATGGCCAGGTCGCCGCCGTTGAGGTCGTTCTCGACGTAGCGGGGCAGGGTCGGGAGGAGCATTCCGAACCCGATGAAGTAGCCCAGGGCCGAAAGGGTGATCAGGGCGAACCGGGGCGTGACGAGAGAGGGGCGCGCCTTGGGGTCGATCTGGTCGGGGGCGGTCGGCGCAGCCACCATCGAAACGTACCCTCAGCCGGACGAATCTGTCTCCTCGACCGGCTCCCCTAGGGGGTAGTCGCCCGATCCCTCGACCACTTGTCGTCGGCCGTCGACCCATCGAGACCGCGGAACTGCCCGCAGGTCGCCCAGGGCGGCATGGAGAGCCACACCGGGCGATTCGCCGACGAACCGCAGCCGGTGAATCACGTCAGCGTCGAGCACGTACACGTCGCCGGCACCGACCTCGGCCGTGTGTTCGGCCGTCCCCAGTTCGTCGCCGGAGTCCTCGTTGAACACCTCGATGACCAGCCGTCCGGCGAGGAGGGCCACGGTCACCGGGACGCCGTGGCACTGGGGCACTGACGGTGGTGGCGGCGTCGAACGGATGAGCACCACCGTCGACTCTGGGCCGGCGGCCAGGCGGGCCACGCTCCCCGCCGCCGGCTCACGGCGGGCCGGGTGAAACGGGTCGTCCACCGGTTCCAGACCACCATCGTCGAGGAATTCGCTCAGCACGACGGCGGCGTCACGGAGCGGGTCGGCTCCAGCTGCGGCACGACGGAGCCGTTCGGCAAGCGTTGCGACCGAGGTCATCGCTCATCGAGGGTAGGCCCCTTCCGGCGGTACGCAGCAGTCCCAGCTCCGCCGGACCGCTCGAGGCGGCCACGTTGACAATTCGTTGCGAAGGCCCCGATTGACCGTGCACGGGACCAAAGGCCGGGTAACGTACCCCGCTGACCCCGAGATCGCGGCTCGAGCGAGGCCGCGAAATCCCCAGCAAGGAGAGTGCAATGGGAAAGAGCAAGCTCTGGCGTCTGTTCGCCATGCTACTGGCCTTCGCGCTCGTCGCTGCCGCCTGTGGCAGCGACGGTGACGACGAAGTCGGCGCAGACGGCGACACGACCACCACGACGGAGGGCGAGTCCACCGACGAGGCCGCCGACGAGATGGCCGATGACGAGATGGCCGACGATGAGATGGCCGACGATGAGATGGCCGACGACGAGATGACCGACGACGGGGAGAGCATGACCGTCGAGGCAGCACCGAGCTGCACCGGTACGTCCGACGGCGTCTTCCAGATCGGTGGCCTCCTGCCCCAGACCGGGAACCTCGCCTTCCTCGGCCCGCCTGAAGAAGCCGGTGCTGCCCTGGCGGTCCAGGACATCAACGACGCCGGTGGCGTGAACGGCGCCGATGTGGTGTTCAACCCCGGCGACTCCAGCGACAACGCCGACGTCGCCAACCAGACCGTCGACCGTCACCTCGCCGAGGGCGTTGACATGATCCTGGGCGCCGCCAGCTCCAGTGTGTCGTTCACGGTGATCGACAAGGTCACCCAGAACTGCAAGATCCACTTCAGCCCGGCCAACACCAGCCCTGACTTCACCGACTACGACGAGGATGACCTCTACTTCCGTACCGCTCCCTCGGACATCCTCCAGGGTCGCGTGTTGGCTGACCTCATCGTGAACGAGGGCAACACCACCGCCGCCCTCCTGGCCCTCCAGGATCCCTACGGCGAGGGCCTCCTCAACTTCACGGTCCAGCCCCTCGAGGAGCAGGGCGTGCAGGTGCTCGAGCAGTTCGTCTACGACCCCTCCGCTCAGAACTTCGACGCCGAGGTGCAGCGCATCGTGTCCGCCGACGCCGAAGCGATCGTCGTGATCGGCTTCGACGAGTCGTCCCAGATCCTGACCGGCCTGTTCGAGGCGGGCGAGGGTGACAAGAACATCTACCTGGTCGACGGCAACATCGGGAACGCCACCGGCGAGAAGTTCACCGAGCCCGGCATCCTCGAAGGCATCAAGGGCACCCTACCGGCCGCCGAGATCACCGCCGATTTCCAGCAGCGCCTGCTGGAAGTCGATCCCGATCTCATCGACTTCAGCTACGGTCCCGAGACCTACGACGCCGTGGTCATCGCTGCCCTCGCCGCCCAGGCGGCCGGCACCGACAACCCGGCCGAGGTGGCCGCCAAGATCAACGGCATCACCCGCGACGGCGAGAAGTGCACGACCTTTGCCGACTGCAAGGCCTTGCTCGAAGCCGGTACCGACATCGACTACGACGGTCCGTCCGGTCCTCAGGCGTTCAGCCCGGCCGGTGAGCCCACCGAGGCGAGCTTCGCCATTCTCCAGTACGGTCCCGACAACCGGATCGACCCGGACCTGACCGTCTACCAGTTCGCCCAGCTCTAGTCGGCTTCCGGTGACCTGACCGTCGAACCAAGCGCAAAGCGGGCGCCCCTCCGGGGGCGCCCGTGGCGCGTCCGGAGCGGCGCCCGCTAGGTTCGATTCATGGACCCGCTGACCTCAACAGAGATCGATCGCCGGCTGAGCGAGTCCTTGCCCGGCTGGCGGCGGGAAGGGGATCAGCTGGTCCGGGAGTACCGGTTCGATGGCTTCACCGCCGCCATGGCCTTCGTGCAGCGACTGGTCCCGGTTGCCGACGAGCTCAACCATCATCCGACGTGGACCAACACCTACAACCGGGTGGAGATCCGGCTCACCACCCACGATGCCGGCGGCCTCACCGAGCTCGATTTCGCATTCGCCAGCCGAGCCGAGCAGGCCGCCGCAGCATCGTAGTCGCCGAGGGGTCAGTCGGTGTCGGTCAGCGCCTGGTCGAGGGTGTTCCAGCTCAACGTCGCACACTTGATACGGGTCGGGAACTTGACCACACCGCGTAGCGCCGCCAGATCACCTAGCTCGCGAATCTCCGACGGGGTGGGTTCCGCGAGCTCACCGCCCTCCTCGGCGATGCTCATCAGGTTCTTGAAGCTCCGCATCAGCGCTCGCGCCTCGGCGACGGTCTTGCCCTTGACGGCGGCCGACATCATCGAGGCGCTGCTCTGGGAGATCGAGCAACCCTGGCCGCCGATCTTGAGGTCGGCGATTCGGCCGTCGTCGTTCCGCAGTAGATAGACGACGATCTCGTCGCCGCACAGTGGGTTGAATCCCTCGGCCTTGTGCGCCGGCGGGCACTCGAGGGCGCCGGAGTTCCGCGGCGACCGATAGTGGTCGAGGATGATCTCGCGGTACAGATCTTCCAGGTCAGACATTGCCGCCCACTCTAAAGAGAAAAGAACTCGTGTGCGGCGATGAGGCCCTCGGCCAGCACGTCGACGTCACTGCGATCGTTGTACAAGTAGAAGCTGGCCCGTGCGGTGGCGTTGACGCCGAGTTCGGTCATCAGGGGCTTGGCGCAATGATGGCCGGGGCGCACCGCCACGCCATGGCTGTCGAGCACCTGGCTCACGTCGTGAGCGTGGACACCGTCGAGGGCCAGCGACAGCACGCCGCCCCGCTGGCCGGGTTCCGACGGCCCGTGGATGGTCAGCGCCTCCCCGACCCGTTCGGTCAGGGTGCGCATGGCATAGGCGGTGAGCTCGATCTCGTGCTGGCGGATGTGATCCATGCCAACCGCTTCGAGGTAGTCGATCGCAGCGCTGAGGCCGACCGCCTCCACGATCGGTGGTGTACCCGCCTCGAACTTGGATGGCACGGCGTCGGGAAGGAACCCCTCGGTCGTGACCTGGGAGATCATCCCCCCGCCACCGAGGAACGGTGGCATCGACTCGAGGAGCTCCATTCGCCCCCACAGGATGCCGATACCCGAGGGGCCGAGCATCTTGTGGCCGCTGAAGGCGACGAAGTCGGCACCGAGCCCGGCGACGTCGGTGGGCATGTGGGGGACCGACTGGCAGGCGTCCACGCACACCAGCGCACCGGCGGCGTGGGCGGCCTCGATCAGCACGTCCAGCGGAGTGATCGTCCCCAGCACATTCGACATCGAGGTGACGCCCAGCATCTTGGCTCCGTCGAGGAGCCGATCGAGGTTCGTGAGATCGAGCTGGCCCTGGGGGCCCAGTGGGATCCAGCGGATCTCGAAGCCCCGTTCGGCGGCCAGCATCTGCCATGGGACGATGTTGGCGTGGTGCTCCATGGTGGTGAGCACGATGGCGTCCGACGAGCCGAGGTTGGCTCGCCCCCAGCTGTGGGCAACCAGGTTGAGGGCCTCGGTGGCGTTCTTGGTGAACACGATCTCCGAGGAGTCGGGGGCGCCGATGAACCGGGCGACCTTCAGCCGGGCCGACTCGTAGTTGTTGGTGGCCGCTTCGGCGAGCCCGTAGACACCGCGGTGCACGTTGGCATAGGCATGGGTGTAGGCCCAGTCCATCGCCTCGAGTACCTGGGTCGGGTGTTGTGAGGAGGCGGCCGAGTCGAGGAACACGAGCGGCCGACCGTGGCGCTCGGTCTGCAGGATCGGGAAGTCCTTCTTGAGGGCGGCGAAGTCGGGCCGGGCATCGCTCATCGGAAGGCCTCGTATCCCTCTGCGTCGAGCGCTTGAGCCACCTCGATGCCCCCGGAGTGCACGATCCGGCCGTCGATCAGGACGTGGACGGCGTCTGGTTCGAGGAAGGTGAGGAGGCGCTCGTGGTGGGTGATGGCCAACGCCCCGAGGGCAGGTCGCTGGCGCCGGATCGCCTGAACCCCCGCCCCCACGGTCTTCAGGGCGTCGATGTCGAGACCGGAGTCGGTCTCGTCGAGGATGGCCATCTCCGGTTCGAGGACGGCCATCTGGAGGATCTCGTTGCGCTTGCGCTCGCCGCCGGAGAAGCCCTCGTTGAGATGGCGCTCCATGAAACTGCGATCCATGCCGAGGGTGTCCATCCACTCCATGAGGGAGAGGCGCAACTCGAGAACGCTCATCTCGATGCCTTTGCGGGCGCTCAGCGCCTGCCGCAGGAAGTTCAACACGCTGACCCCCGGCACCTCCATCGGATGCTGGAACGCCAGGAACATCCCGGCCTTGCCTCGAACATCGGGTCCCCAACCGGTGATGTCGTCGCCGCGGAACCGAATGGACCCGGAGGTGACCTCGTACTCGGGTGAACCGAGCAGCACGTTGGCGAGGGTGCTCTTGCCGGAGCCGTTCGGGCCCATGATGGCGTGCACCTCGCCGGGCATGATGGTGAGCGACACCCCGCGGAGGATTTCGCTGGCCAGATCAGGGTCGTCGGAATCCACCCGCGCGTGCAGGTCGTCGATCTCGAAGAGGGGGCTGGTCATGACCCGATTCTATCCCTCCGGCGAATTTACCCTAACACCGTAGGACAAATTCGGCGCCGGGGTCGCCGGCCGACACCAACCACCGCTCGGCCAGCGCCAGACGAGCATGGGTGTGCTTGTACCAGTTCGGCTCCTGGACCCGATAGCAGCCGGTCGCCAGTCCGAGAACCACCGCGGCGACGTGGATTCGAAGCGCCGCTGGGTCGATGGCAATCGTTCGCTCCAGATAGCGGATCCAGGCCGCTCCCAGCCGGGCGGCTCGCCGGTGCGGGGAGTGCAGATCGAGCACGCTGAGATGTCCGAGGAAGGTCGCATACTCGTCGACTCGCCGTCCCCCGCCGACCCCGTCGAGGTCGACCAGACCAGAGATCTCCCGCCCTTCGACGAAGAGATTCTTCCCGTGGAGGTCGCCGTGAACGGCGACGACAGGGTCGTCGGCCATGACGACGTCCGCCGCCGCCATCCGGTCGGCGAGTTCGAGCGCATACCGGAATCGAGTATCGACCGCCGCCAGCCAGTCCGCATGTTCCCGGACCCGCCGGCTCGGGCGCACCGAGGTGTGGAGGGCGGTCGCTCGGGCCGGCAGCGCGTCAAGGAGCTCGACGACGTGCGGCGGTGCGGGTACCGCTCCTCCTTCGGTCAGCAGCGCCCGAAGCGACTGGCCCCGAATCGCACCGAGCACGACGGTCCCGTCGTCGGTGGCGGCCAGGACAGGCGGTACTGGCACGCCGGCGGCCTCGAGGTCGGCATGAGCCCTTCGCAATCGCTCCGACCGCTCGGGCCGGACGATCTTCACGAACAGCCGATCGTCGTCAGCGGTGACCTCGAGGACCGCCCGGCGCAGCGGCCGGTAGGCACGAATGCGAAGCGATGCCACCGGAGCCCGCCGGGGTACGCCCGCCGCCGCCAGCAGTTCCGCTAGGCGGCGCCGGTCGAGGGCGCCGGCCAACCCGGGGAGGCCAGGGTCCTCGGCCGCTTCGAAGGTGTACACCCGGCGACCGTCGGAGTGCTCGGCGATCTCGGTGACGCCTGCGTGGACCCGCCCGGTGACCAGCGCTGTGATCCGGGTCCCACCGGGGGCGTGAACGGCCGGTCGCACCGCCCATGTCACCATCAGCGACCGGCGCGGCCGGTACCGCAGCTGGCGGACGGTCAGGCCCCTGATCGACGGATCGGTCGACAGCACCAACGTGGACAGCGAGTCGAGGTGGTGGTCTGGGTGGTAGGGATCGCCAGAGTGGGAGCCGTCCCGTCTCATCGCGATCAGCCCGGCTGTCGCCGTGGTCTCCACAGCGGAGAGCGCCGCCCCGAATCGAGCAGCTCCTCGCCGACGACAGGACCCGGCGGGATTCGAAGGATCACAGCGATCGCCGCCGCCGTGACGGCGCCGAACAGCATGACGGCACGAAGGCTCGTCCACTCCACGACCGGACCCGCCACGAGGTTGGCGATCGGCACGGTCCCACCAAAACTCAGCACCCAGAGTGCCGACACTCGCCCCCGGATCGATTCGTCGACATGCTGTTGCCAGAACGTGTTCAGCGTCGTCGGGACGGCGAAGTAGAACAACCCAACCGAGAAGATCACGAGGTAGGCGGCCGGGAGGCGAGCCACTGTGCTCAGCGCCGCCAGGGACACGCCGAACAGCGCGAGCGTCGACCGCACGATCACGACCTTGTCGGTGCGGAGCAGGACCGTCCCGACGAGCGCAGCTCCGAGCAGGGCGCCGACGCCGAACACGGCGTAGAAGTAGCCATAGGCGGTGGAGCGAGCGTCGATGCCGAGCTGTTGTTCGGCGATGGCGGGAAGCTGGCCGATGAAGGGGAGGCACAGCAGCGAGAAGAGCGTCATCACTGCGATGGGGCGACCCACCTGCCGGGAACGTCGTGCCACCAGGAATCCGCCCAGCAAGCGGTCCCGGAGCGGGCGGGGCGAGGTCACCGGGCGGGGGAAGTGGGTGACCAGGACCGCCGCGATCACCGCCAGGTAGCTCACGGCGTTGAGCCCGAAGACCTCGGCGAAGCCGAAACGGGACACCAGGAACCCACCGGCAGCGGGTCCGATCACTCGAGCGGCGTTGACCTGCACCGAGTTCAGCGACACCGCCGCCGCCAGATTGCCCATCCCGACGAGCGACGGGAGGACCGACGTGAAGACCGGCGCGTAGATCCCCTGTCCGAGCCCGGTCAAGAAGACGATCACGAGGAGCGTGGTCCGGCCGATTTCCCCGTCGAGCAGCAGGATCGTCAACAACGCAGTGAAGCCCATCTGCCAGGTCTGGGTGGCGGCCAGCAGGACCCGCCGATCCATCGAATCGGCCAGCGACCCGCCCAGCAGGCTCAGGAAGGCCATCGGAACCAACTGGGCGAAGATCAACTGCCCCAGGTAGGCGTTCGAGCCGGTCAACTCCCACCCGAGAACCCCGACCGCGACGGTCTGCATCCACCGGCCCATGTTCGACAGAAACGAGGCGACATAGATCCGCCGAAACGCCGTCACGGCGAGCGCATCCCGAGCGGTTCCCCGCCCGGTCGAGCCTTCGCCGGTGCGCTCGGCCGGCTTCGTCGAGCCTTCGCCGGTGCGCTCGGCCGGCTTCGTCGAGCCTTCGCCGGTTGCTACCAACCTCGTTCGATCCACTCGTCGAGATGCGGTCGCTCGGTTCGGATCGTCGTGTCGTCACCGTGGCCGGGCAACACCAGCGTGTCGGCCGGCAGGGTGAACAGCTTGCGGTCGATGCTCTCGATGATGTGGTTGAAGTTGCCACCTTCGAACTGGGTTGCTCCCGGCCCACCCGGGAACAGGGTGTCCCCGCTGAACAGCAGCGGCTTGCCCTCGACCCGGAAACAAATCGATCCGGGCGTGTGCCCCGGCGTGTGGATCGTGCGCAGGCGCAAGTCCCCGACGGAGATCACGGTGTCGTCCTCGAGCAGGTAGTCGTAGCTCGGCAGCATGTGGGCATCGGCAGCCGTGACACCCACCTCATAGCCGGCATCACGAACCTCGGTGACGGCGCCGATGTGGTCCCAGTGCCCATGGGTCTCCAGGACGGTGCGGACGTTCAAGCGCCGGCAGAGATCGAGCAGTCTCTCGTGTTCGTTGGCGGCGTCGAGCAACACGGCGTCGCCGGTGTGCTTGCACCGGAGTACGAAGACGTTGTTGTCGATCGGGCCCACGACCAGCTTGTGGATTTCGGCATCGGTGTCGGACCAGTGCAGCGTCGCAGCCATGCTCAAAGGCTAGCGAGGAGGCCGGTCCGGCTCAGCACCGCCCGGCAATCGGCCGGGCTGTGGGCCACGTGGGCCCGCCAGCCGACCGCTCGGGCCGCCTCGACGTTCAGCTCGTTGTCGTCGACGTAGACGATCTCGACCGGCTCCAGATCCAGCATCTTCGTGACGTGCACGAACACCGCACGGTCGGGCTTGACCAGCTTCATCTCGTAGCTCAGGAAGGGCCGGTCGAACAGGCTTCGAATCTTCTCACCGTCGATCTGTTCCCACCAGTGGATCGGGTTGGAGTTGCTGAGGGCTGCGATCACGAGCGGCGGGTGGGCGCTTCGTAGCTCCTCGACGAGTTCGATCGCCCCGTCGAACAGTCCTCGGGGCCAGGTTCGGAACCGCTCGATAAGTTCCTCGGGCCCGAAATCCAGTTGGAACTCGATGACCATCGACCGGGCGAACTCCTCGGCGGAGGTGAACCCTGCCTCGAAGGCGCGCACGGCGTCGGAGCCGAGCCAGCGCGGCCAGAACGCCGCGTCGGCGGCTGCCCCGTGCCCGAGGAGATCCGTGATCGGACCCAGCTCGACGATCACGCCACCGAGGTCGAAGATCACCGCTCGGGGAGGGGCGTGGTCGCGCATCTGGCCAACGGTAGTGGTGGGCGTTTTCGCCCGGCGGGATGGGGGAGATCCGCTCTGGGGCACGCACCAGTGCACTCGTACCTTGGCGCTCGTGATGTGGGGTGTTCGTCGACGTAGGGCTCGTACCGTGCCCGCCACCACCGCCTCCATCGTTGCGGTGGTCGGTCTGGCGGTCTCGGTGGCGGTTGGTTCCTGGTGGACGGCGACCGCGGTGCACGATGGCCAGCCGGTCATGATGCTCGTCCGGTTCGGCTGCACCGTCGCCGTCGGCACCTACTACATGGTTTGGCTCCGCAATCAGGGTCACGACGTCCCGGCCATTCGCCTCCGCCGCCGCCGGTAGGCAACAGTAGGTGGCGTGACCAACGCCGCTGAGGTGCGAGCGCCGATCGTCGGCTCGGTGATCGAACTGGCGTCGGTCGGCACGCAGGTCGGTGCCGGAGGGAGAGTCGCGGTCATCGAGTCGATGAAGATGCACCATCCCGTCGAGACACCTGCGCCGGGTCGGGTGAGCGCAGTCCACGTCAGCATCGGCCAGGTCGTTCGAGTCGGTGATCGCCTCGTTTCGGTCGACATCGACGCCACCGTTGAGCCGGTCGCAACAGCGTCCCCGGGTCCGGTCAAACCGGCTGACCAGGTTCCGCCCACCCTGGCCGAGGTCCGGGATCGGCGCCGCTTCGGACTCGACGAGGAGCGACCCGAAGCCGTTGCCCGCCGGCATGCAACCGGCCGGCGCACGGCGCGGGAGAACCTCGCCGACCTCGTCGACCCCGGATCGTTCGTCGAGTACGGGCCGCTGGTGATCGCTGCGCAGCGTCGCAGGAGAAGCAAGGAGGAACTCATCGTCAAGACCCCGGCCGATGGCCTGATCGGCGGGATCGCCGAGATCCACCGGCGTCGGTGCGTCGTGATGACCTACGACTACCTCGTCCTCGCCGGAACCCAGGGCTATCAGAACCACCGCAAGAAGGATCGCCTGTTCGACCTGGCCATGCGGATGGACCTCCCCGTCGTGATCCTCGCCGAGGGTGGTGGCGGCCGGCCCGGCGACACCGACGGCGTGACCGTCGCCGGTCTCGATTGCCTGGCCTTTGGCATGCTGGCTCGCCTGGCTGCGAAGGTTCCGGTCGTCGGAGTAAACACCGGCTACTGCTTTGCCGGCAATGCGGCCTTGTTCGGGATGTCCGACATCCGCATCGGCACCACCGACTCGTACGTGGGGATGGCCGGACCGGCGATGATCGAAGGTGGCGGACTCGGGGTGGTGGCCCCGACCGAGATCGGACCGGTCGGGGACCAGGCAGCCAACGGCGTCCTCGACATCGTCGTGGCCGACGATGTCGAGGCCATGTCCTGTGCTCGCACCGTGCTCGAGTTCCTGGCGCCACTGGGAACCGGCTCCAGGCGCCCGGACCCGGACGAACTCCGGCGCACCGTTCCCACCGATCGACGTGAGCTGTACCCGATGCGGAACGTCCTGAACGGGCTGGTGGACCTCGACTCTCTCCTCGAGCTCCGATCTCTTCATGCCCCGAACATGATCACCGCCCTCGGCCGCTTCGAGGGGCGGCCCCTGGCCGTCGTGGCCAACGACGCCGCTCACCTCGGCGGTGCCATCGACACCGACGCTGCCCGTTCGGCGGCGAGGATGCTCCGCCTGGCCGAGAAGTGGGGCCTACCAGTGCTCTTCGTATGCGACACACCCGGCTTCATGGTCGGCCCCGAAGCCGAACGAACCGGACTGGTCCACGACGCCGGAGACCTGTTCCTCGCCAACGGCGCGCTCACCGTGCCCTTTGTCACGATCGTCACTCGCAAGGGGTACGGTCTCGGCGCCCAAGCGATGGCCGGCGGTGGCTTCAAGTTTCCGGTCGCCACCGTCGGGTGGCCGACCAGTGAGTTCGGTGGCATGGGTCTGGAGGGGTTCGTCCGGCTGGGCTACCGCGACGAACTGGCGGCGATCGAGGACGATGCGGAACGAAACGCCCGGTTCGAAGAGATGGTGGCAGCGATGTATGAACACGGGCGAGGGCTGTCGATGGCCGACCACTTCGAGATCGACGACGTCATCGACCCTGCGGAATCCGAACGGTGGATTCGTCTGCTGTGGCCCCCGGCCGGCGAGCCCGGCGAGCGCGGCCCGGTCGGGCCGTGGCAAGGTGGCTGACGTGGTCGACATCGGCGCGATGATCCGGCGGGATGTTCCACCTGAACACGTCGGTGTCCACGCCGCCTCGCTGGCGCCGGCCTTTGCCGAACTCTGGGTCGTCGAGGACATTCCGTTCGCCGGCGGCATCGCCCAGCTCAGCGAGGTGCTGAGGAGCACCGAGGATGTGGTCGTCGGCCACGGAATCGCTCCCGCCCCGTTGCGGAACCCCATGGCTCTGGCGATGGAGTGGGCAACCCTGGCTCGTCTCTATCCCGGCCGGCTCCATTGCGGCCTCGGTCACGGAGTACAGAGCTGGATGGCCGGCATCGGCGAACGGGTCGGCTCACCGCTCACGCTGCTCGAGGAAACGGCGACAAGCGTCCAGGCGTTGCTGGCCGGCCGGAATCCAGCGATCGAGGGTCGCTACCGGTCGATCGAAGGCTGGCGGCTCGAGTTTCCCCCCGAGGTCGTTCCGCCCCTCTCCCTGGGCGCAGTCGGGCCACGAACGCTCGAGCTGAGCGGGCGAGTCGCCCACGGCACGATCATCCCCGAGGGCCACGGACCTGCCGACGTCGAGACGGCCGTGACCCACGTCGCCAGGGGAAGGGAGCGAGCGGGCCGGACCGATCCCCACCGGCTCACGCTGTTCTGCGGGTTCTTCTGCGGGTCACGCTCCGAGCTCCCGCCACCACCTTCCGAGGCCATGATCCAGGGCTGGGAAGCCGTCGGCTCGACTCCGGACCAAGTGGCCGACCTGCTCGGCGAACTGCTGGCGACCGAGGTCGACTGCGTCGTGCTCGTTCCCTATGGCGACCCGCAAAGCCAGCTCGAACTGGCCGCCGGGGAGATCCTTCCGCTGCTCAGCTGATGGGGCGTCCACCGGCATGAGGACGGGGTTTGCGGCCCCCACTGAGGCGGAATACCCGCTGAACCTCGATTGAACGGTGCATGGCCTTCCGGTACCATGAGGGCCATGGCGGGAGGTGAAGAGCGCGAATCTGTGACCGCGGACGCGGGGATTCGGCGACTGGCGCTGCGTCTTTCCAGAGCGCAGGACGACGAGCGGAAACGGATCGCGGCGGACCTCCACGATGAAGTCGGCCAGGACCTGGTCGCCCTACAACTCGGACTATCACAGCTGTCGAGTGCGGTCCCGGACTCCGATTCGGTCGCCCTCGTCGATCAGATGTCCGAGACGCTCGATCGAGCGATCCGTGCGGTTCGATCGATGACATTCGAACTCCATACCCCGGTCATGCCAGAGCTGGGAATCGAGGGCGAACT
>JBFGLT010000028.1:0-23453 GCA_041576015.1 Acidimicrobiales bacterium | reverse complement strand
GAACAGCGAGACCAAGAACGGGAAGGTCCCGTTGGGGCCCTCGAGCTCGAAGACCGCCTTGAGCGGATCGCTGGCATCGACGGCGCCCACTGCGATGACGTTGCCGAGGGAGGCGTTCTCGGCGGCGGCCAGCCGGTCCATCGTGGCGGCGACGTTGGCCGACGTGAACTGCTCGCCGCCCTGAAAAATGACCCCCTCCCGAAGGTTGAAGGTCCAGACGCTGCCGTCCTCGTTGGGTTCCCACGAGGTGGCCAGCATCGGACCGATGTTGCCGTCGGGTGCCAGTCCGATCAGGAACTCCTGCATCTGGGCGACGGTCGCGTAGGCGCCGAGATCCTGCATGTTGACCGGATCGAGGGCGCCGGCCGGCCGCTGGACCGCGAAACGAATGGTTCCATCGGCCTCGGGCTGGGCTGGAATCGTGTCCGTCGTCGTGGTCGTGGTCGTGCTTGCGGTGACCTCCTCGCCGGTTGCATCGGGGTCATCACCGGCGGACTGGTCGTCATCGCTGCCACACGCTGCGATCACGCTGCCGAGGAACGGGGCCGACAGCCCGATGATGGCGCCGCGCCGTACGAAGTTGCGCCGGGAGATTCGGCCGTGCTGGTACGCCTCGACCAAATCGAGGTCGTGGGTGTTCCGCGCAGCGCGCTTTGCCTGGTCGAGTCGTCTGTGGTCCATGGTCGGGGAGTGGTCGAATCGCTTACGGTGCGGGCCAGCGTAGGAGTTCGTCGAGGGTTCCGGAGTTCGCGGCCACTGGCGGCGGTCGATCGGTGCTCGGGCCGGAAGGGATCGCCGCACAGCCCTGTTACCTCTGCCATGAGCACTGCGTCCGGCCCCCATGCCATCGTCGTCGGTTCCGGTTCGGGCGGGCTGACCGCTGCTGTCGGTCTCGGTCGCCTCGGCAGGTCGGCGGTCATGATCGAGGCGGCCGAGGTGGGTGGGGACTGCACCAACGTGGGATGCGTCCCGTCGAAGTCGTTGCTGCACCTGGCCGGTGGAGGTGACCGGACTCCGCAGCAGGTCCTGGAGCGTGTGAGATACCGACGCGACCGGCTTCGTCAGCGCGAGGAGGTGGAGTTCGGGGGTGCCCCCGGTGTCGACTTCCGGCGCGGTCGGGCCCGGCTGGTGGCCGCCGACACCGTCGAGATCACCGGCACTGACGGCTCCACCGAAACCGTCAGTGCTCCCAACATCGTGATCGCCACCGGCTCTCGCCCTCGCCGGCTGGACATCCCCGGCCTGCCTCCAGATCGACAGCTCACGAACGAACAGATCTTCGAGCTCGAACAGCCGCCCCGTCACCTCGCCATCGTCGGGGCGGGGGCGGTCGGAGTCGAACTGGCCACCGCCTTTGTTCGGCTGGGCTCCGAGGTCACGCTGATCGAGCTTCTGCCCCGGATTCTCGGCGGGATGCTCGAGGACGCTGCTCAGGTCATCCACACGTCACTGGCATCGATGGGGGTACGGATCCTCACCGGCACCGAGGTCCTTTCCTACGATGCCGTCGGCGACCGGTTGGGCCTCGCATCGGTGAACGGCGACGAATCGGAGGAAGTGGCGGCCGTCGACGCCGTGTTGGTGGCGACCGGCCGAACGCCCAACTCCGGGGATCTGGGACTCGAGGCGCTCGGGGTGACACTCGACGAGATTGGCCGGATCGTCATCGACGACCACGGCCGGACCAACGTGCCGGGCATCTGGGCCTGCGGCGATGTCTCCACCGAGGGGGGCACGACGCACGCCGCCGGGGCATGGGGTCGACGAATCCTGCGGGCGATGGTCGGCCCGCGGATCGGATTCCCGGCTCGGCCCCCGATGCCTGCGGCGGTCTTCACCGATCCCGAGGTGGCCACCATCGGCGAGCAGCCGTCCGAAGTACCGGGCGATGTTCGACGCATCCGCATCGAGATCTCCTCGATCGACCGGGCCTATACCGACGAGGTCGATGAGGGCTTTCTCATCATCGATGTACGCCGCTTGACCGGTGCGATCCTCGGCTGCACGATCGTCGGCCCCCGGGCCGGTGAGCTGATCGGGACGGTCAGCCTGGCCATGAAGGCGGGCGTGCCCCTGCACAAGTGGTCCGGGACGGTGTGGCCCTATCCCACCTACTCCGACAGTCTGTCCCGTGCGGTGGACGTTCACATGGTCGAGACGCTTTCCGCCCTTCACAAAGACGCCTGGCGCTGGCTCAGGGGCCGCCTGTCCTGAGACCCGTCCGGCCGTCTTCGACCCGCCCCCTCACGCCCATGCCCGGCGGCCCCCCTTCCGCCGCCCCCACGGGGGTGGGGATCAGTACCGTTCGCGGCGTACTTCGATCTGGCGGCCCTTGATCGTGCCGTGTTTCATGGCGGCGACGACGTCGTCGGCGGCAGAGTCGGGCACCTCGACCAAAGTAAAGGTCTCTCGAATGTCGATGTTGCCGATGTCCTTGCCGGAGAGCCCGGACTCGCCGGCGAACGCGCCAACGATGTCGCCGGGGCGCACGCCAAAGTTGTAGCCGGCGGCGACGAACAGCCGGGTCATACCCTGCTCGACCTCGCGCTGACGACGGTCGCCGCCTTTCCGGCGATTGCTGGTGGATCCCTCTCCGCCGGCGGGCGGGCGGCGGTCCGGCGTTGTGGACCGGGCAGGACGAAGCAGCATCGGGATGTCGGTTCCCGGATCGATCTGGCGCTGGAGGGCCCGGTGGGCGACCTCGAGGGCGGCGGCAGCGACGTCAGCGATGTCGAACTCCGACCCCAGGCGGTGCACCGAGGCCAGGAACCGGGGGGTGGGCTGGGAGCTCACCCGGAACAGCTGTTCGCGAACAATCTGTTCGGTCCGGTCGGCCTGCAATGCTTTGACCCCGTCCTCGGTCGGGACCGGAGCTGCGTTGAGTTGGACTCCGCCGATCCGTCCGAAGGCACGGAGCAGGTGCCGGTGAGACGGCTTGGCCAGCAACACGAGCTGTTGCGCCTCCACCCGCTGCGCCAGGCCGAGAAGCTCCGCGTACCCCTCGGTCCAGGGCGGGAGGGAGGCCACGACCACATGGGTGGCCCGGACGTCGCTGATCGATCCGACTTCGGCGGGGCTGACGACCTGTACCGGAAGGGTGGTCAGATCGAGGTACCGCTGCAACCGGGCGCCGAGCGGTTGATCGGCCACGACGATGGTCTGGTCGGCGCCGATCGCCCGGAGGATTCGTCCCAGCACCGCCGGCGTGACGTCCTGCACGGCGTAGGCCACCTGCTCCACGCTGGTGTGGCCATAGGGTTCCCGCTGGGGCAGTGTCGGCCGGAGCGGGTCGGGGAGGCGGTTGGTCAACAGGTCGAGGAGTGGCGAGAGGATCGCACCGGCCAGCACGACCCGCTGGCGGTCGGCCGGCAGGGTGTCGAGCACCGTCTTCAGCGCCGGCGCCATGTCCCCGACGGCCAGATCGTCGGCCTGATCGACGATCAGCATCTCGATCGTGCCCGGACTGAGATGGTCCGAGGCCATCAGGTCGGCCACGCGGGTTGGTGTGCCGACGACGACATCGACGGGTGCGGCGAGGCGGGTCGCCTGATTGGCAATCGGACCCAGCTCGGAGGCGACGGCGATCCGGAGACCGTGTGGAGCGGCCCGCTGGATGAAGGCGCCGCAGGTCTCCAGCCCGCCGACGAGCTCCAGGCATCGATCGTCCGACGAGGTCAGAATCAGGACGACAGGGTCATCGCCCGGCTCGCAGTCGTTCACCAGTTCGGCGACGACGACGCCGATGGCCACAGTGCGACCGGTGCCGGCCGGTGTTTCGGCGAGCACGTTGCGCTCCGACAATGCGGCTGGGATGAGGATCGACTGCAGGGGAGTGGGCCCCGCCAAGCCGAGCTCGGACGTGATCTTCTGAAGCTCGATCGGAACGCCGAGCGCTTCCCATCCCCCGCCGGTTCTCCCGAGCGCCTCCCCGGCTACCGCTGCACCCATGGCAGTTCCTTTGCACCAGCGTGTGCGCCGCACACGTACCCCACGTCACGGCGGATGCCGGTGACCCACTCCATAGTTGCATTGCGACGCCCCTGACGCACGTCGAACGTTGCATAATCTTGCATCGATGTGTATATTCGGGAGGTGAGCACCCATCCATCGGGCACAGGAGCCACAGGTCCCCGTGCCCCTCGCTTCCGCGTCGGGATCGTCGGCGCATCGGGGTATACCGGCGCCGAACTCCTGCGTCTCCTCGCCGGCCACCCCGACCTCGAGGTGGCCGTGGCGACCGGCGACTCCAAAGCAGGAACTCTCGTCGCCAATCTCTACCCGAGCCTGGCCGCCCACTACGGCGACCTGGCCTACCGAAACTTCACCCCCGAAGCGTTGGATGGTCTGGACCTGGTTTTCTGCGGACTACCTCACGGCGTGAGCCAGACCGTCATCCCCCAGCTGCGCGGACGGGTCGGGCACATCGTCGACCTCGGCTCGGACTTCCGACTCCACGACGAATCCCTCTATCCCGAGTGGTACGGCGCCGAGCACAGTGCCCCGGCTCTGCTCGATGAGTTCGTGTACGGACTGCCGGAGCTGTTCCGGCCGAAACTCGAGGGCGCAGAGCTGATCGCTGCCACCGGATGCAACGCCGCCACGGCCGTTTTCGCACTCGCACCCCTGATCCGAGCCGGGCTGGTCGAGCCCGAGGGATTGATCGCCGACATCGTCACCGGCGTCTCGGGGGCTGGCCGTCCGCCCCGGGAGAACACCACGTTCTGCACCGTCGACTCCGATGTCACCGCCTATGGTCTGCTGCGCCACCGGCACACGCCCGAGATCGAGCAGGCGCTCGACGAATTCACGGGACTGTCGACCTCGGTGCTGTTCACGCCACATCTGGCGCCGCTCAACCGCGGCATCATCGCCACCTGCTATGGCCGGCCCCGCACGGCAGGTCTCACGACCGAAGACGCCCTCGGTGCGCTGCGCGATCTGTACGGCGGGGAACCGTTCATGGTCGTCTCCGAGCGGTCGCCGAGCGTCAAGGCGACCCTCGGCGCCAACACAGTCCACCTCACCGCACGAGTCGACCCCCGGACCGGACTCGTCATGGCCATCGCCGCCCTGGACAACCTGATGAAGGGTGCGTCGGGCATGGCTGTCCAGAACGCCAACCTGGCGCTCGGCCTGCCCGAGACCGCGGGCCTGCCGATGGTCGGCGTCTATCCATGACCATCGCCGTGTCGCCGCTGGCGCCCACCGCCTTCCCGGCGCTCCCGGCGGTCGCCGGTGTCGGACTGGCCACCGTGGCGGGCGGACTTCGCTACCGAGACCGCGACGACCTCTTCCTGGCGTTCGTCCCGGAGGGCTCGACCGTCGCCGGCTCGCTGACCACGACCAAGTGCCCGTCGGCTCCCGTCGAGTGGTGCCGGCGGCACCTCGCCGAGGGGTCGGCCCGAGCCATCGTTGTCAACAGCGGCAACGCCAACGCCTTCACCGGTAGGCGGGGGTACGACGCCGTCGTAACGACCGCCGAGGCGGTCGGTCGGGCTCTGCGAGTTCCACCCGCGTCCGTTCTGCTGTCGTCCACCGGCGTGATCGGTGAGCAGCTCGATGCCGCCCGGCTCGTCGCCTGCGTTCCTGATTTGGTCGGCGCTTTGGCACCGTCTGGTCCGGCGGCGTGGCAACGGGCGGCCAACGCCATCCGGACCACCGACACCTTTGCCAAGGGGGCCTGGCAGTCGGTGTCCGGCACCGAGGCCGTCGTGGTCGGGATCGCAAAGGGAAGCGGCATGATCGCCCCCCACATGGCCACCATGCTGGCGTACGTGTTCACCGACGCTGCGGTCGGCCTGTCCACCCTCCAGCGTCTCACCTCGGCGGCGGTGGCCGGATCCTTCAACCGCATCACCGTCGACAGCGACACCTCGACCAGCGACACGCTGCTCACGGTGGCGACGGGTGCCGCCGGCGTCTCGATCGAGAACGGCGTCGACGAGGCGATGCTGGCACGCGCCCTCGACGCCGTCATGCTCGAGCTTGCCCATCAGATCATTCGAGACGGTGAGGGTGCCACCAAGTTCGTGACCGTGACGGTGACCGGTGCCGAATCCGACGACGCCGCCGAGGCCATCGCCCGGTCGATCGCCGACTCACCCCTCGTCAAGACGGCCCTGGCGGCCGAGGATGCCAATTGGGGGAGGATCGTCATGGCGGTCGGGAAGTCGGGCGAGGCCGCCGATCGCGACGCCCTCGAGATCCGGATCGGCCCCGAGCTGGTGGCAACAGAGGGTCTGGTACACCCCGATTACTCCGAAGAGCGGGCCACCGAGCATCTGCGGCAGTCAGAGGTCGAGATCGCAGTCGATGTCGGAGTCGGCGCCGGCACGGGCACCATATGGACCTGCGATCTGACCCACGGCTACATCGACATCAACGCGGGGTACCGCTCATGACCGAATCCGCCGTCTCCGACGAGACAGTCCTCCAGACACGGGGCTTCAGTCCCGAGCAACGAGCGGCGGCGCTGATCGAGGCGCTCCCGTACATCCAGCGGTTTCGTCGATCGGTGGTCGTGGTCAAACTCGGCGGCAACGCCATGGTCGACCCCCGGCTGTTTCGCACCTTCGCCGAGGACATCGTGTTGCTGCGGTCGGTAGGTCTCCAGCCCGTCGTTGTCCACGGTGGTGGCCCACAAATCGGGTCGCTGCTCGAACGGCTGGGCAAGGAGACCGAGTTCCGCGACGGCCTGCGGGTCACCGACGCCGAGACCCTCGATGTGGCTCGCATGGTCCTGGTCGGCAAGGTCGGGCGGGACATCGTCGCCGCCCTGAACGCCCAGGGGGCCAACGCCGTGGGGATCTCCGGTGAAGATGCCGGGCTCATCCTCGCCGCCGCCCGCCATCCCGAGCTCGGGTTCGTCGGCGACGTCGTCGGGGTCAAGGTCGACATCCTCCACCGCCTCCTCCACGAGCGGTTCATTCCGGTGGTGAGCACGATCGGCTCCGACGGCAGAGGCCAGTCCTACAACATCAACGCCGACTCGGTCGCCGCCGCACTGGCCGGGGCGCTTCACGCCGAGAAGGTGATCTATCTGACCGACATCGCCGGCTTGTTGCTCGATGTCGAGGATGCGTCCACGATCGTCGCCCGAACGACCGTGTCCCACCTCGAGGACCTCAAGTCGGAAGGGATCATCCGGGGCGGCATGGTGCCGAAGGTGCAGGCGTGCATCGACGCTGTGAAGGGAGGTGCCGTGAGCGCCCACATGCTCGACGGGCGGATCCCTCACGTCCTGCTCCTCGAGCTCTTCACCGACGCCGGCATCGGCACCATGGTCACCGGCGACGACGCTCCCGCCCCCCTCACCGACCACCATCCCGATTCCTACCAGGAGCGTCGATCATGACGATCGCCAGCGATCATCGCCGAGCCGTCGGAGCCCCCGACGACCTTGCGTTCTGCCCGATGATGCCCACCTATGGTCCCCCGTCGGTCATGTTCGTGCGCGGCGAGGGCAGCGAGCTGTTCGATCGGGAGGGCCGCCGTTACATCGACTGGCTGGCCGGAATCGCCGTGTGCTCACTCGGCCATGCTCATCCAGCGGTCGCCGAGGCGATCGCAGAGCAGGCCCGAACCCTCTGTCATGTGTCGAACCTGTTCGCCACCGAGCACCAGCCGGTCGTGGCGACCACCCTCAGCGAGCTGATCGGGCGGCCGGGCCAGGTCTTCTTCTCCAATTCAGGCGCCGAGGCCAACGAGGCCGCCATCAAGCTGGCACGCCGGTGGGGAGGGCATGGCCGGCACACGGTGGTCTCCGCCTATCAAAGCTTCCACGGGAGGACGCTGAGCACGCTCGCCGCCACCGGGCAGCCCGCCAAGTGGGAGGTCTTCCAGCCCCTCCCCGAGGGCTTCAAGCACGCCATCTGGGCCGATGTCGACGATCTCGAACGCCAGCTGGACGACACCGTGGCGGCGATCCTGCTCGAACCGGTCCAGGGCGAGGGTGGGGTCATCCCGGCGACCACGGACTACTTCGCCGCCGTCCGCCACCTGTGCGACGAACGAAACCTGCTCTTCATCGTCGACGAGGTGCAGGCCGGACTGGCACGGACCGGCCGGTGGTTCGGGTTCCAGCACTTCATGGATGATGGGGCTGGGCCGGATGTCGTCACCATGGCCAAGGCACTCGGCAACGGCATGCCGATCGGCGCGTGCTGGGCCACCCGCGATGTCGCCGCCGCCTTCCGACCCGGTGATCACGCCACGACCTACGGCGGTCAGCCACTGGCGACCGCCGCCGCCCGGGCGACGCTCGAGACGATGCGGGCGATCGACGCCCCACGGCTGGCGGCCGACAAGGCCGTGGTGTTCGCCGATGTGCTGGCCGAAATCGACGGGGTCGTCCGAACGCGGGGACTGGGGCTGTTGATGGCGGTCGAACTCGACCCGTCGCTCGATGCCAAGGCGATCGCCGTCGAGTGCCTCCGCCGGGGCCTGGTACTCAACGCCGTCACCCCGACGGCCCTTCGCATCACGCCACCGCTCACGATCGAGCCCGAGCTCATCGCCGAGGGCGCCGAGGTCCTGGCCAAGGTCATCGCCGGATCGGAGGTGCGGCCATGAACCACCTGCTCGAGATCGACGATCTCGCTCCGGCCGACCTCGAGTCCATCGTGGCCACCGCTCGCCGTCCTTTCGCAGAGCTCGGTCGCCCCCTCGATGGTCAGGGCGTGGCCTGTTACTTCGCCAAGCAGTCGGCTCGCACCCGGAACTCGACCGAGCTGGCGGTCGTCGAACTGGGCGGTCACCCTGTCTACATCACCGACCAGGAGGTCAGCCTCGGCGAGCGGGAGTCGGTGGCTGACGTCACCCGAACGCTCGCCTGCTACCACCGCATCCTGTGCGCTCGCGTGTACGGCCATCAGACGCTGGAGGAGATGGCCTCGCTCGGGGTCATCCCGGTGATCAACCTGCTCTCCGACGCCGCCCACCCGCTGCAGGCAATCGCCGACGTCCTCACCATCGTCGATGAGTTCGGAACGGTCGAGGACCGCGTGGTCACCTACGTCGGCGACGCCAACAACGTCACCCGGTCGCTGGCGCTGGCGGTCGGCATGCTCGGTGGCCAGATCCGCGTGGTCACCCCGCCTGCGCACGGCCTGTCCTCCGTCGACGCCGACCGGATCGCTGCCGCCGGGATCGACCTTGTCGTCGGGGACCGTCCGGCCGACCTGGTTCCGGGCTCGGACGTGATCTACACCGACACTTGGATCAGCATGGGTGAGGAGTCGATCCGAGAGGAAAAACTCCGGTCGTTCGACGGGTACCAGGTGACCTCGCGAGTGCTGGAGCTCGCACCTTCGGCCATCTTCATGCACTGCCTGCCGGCCCACCGGGGGGAGGAGGTCACCGACGAGGTCCTCGACGGCCCGCAGAGCCGGATCTGGACCCAGGCCGCCAACCGGCTACACGCCGCTCGGGCAGCACTGCATCATCTGGTCTCCGACCCCGCCAACCGACGGTGGAGTCCCTGAGGCGATGTCGCTGTCCAAGGTTCAGCGGCAGCATCGGATCGCCCAGCTTCTGGCCTCTCACGCCGTGGTGAGCCAGGTTCAGTTGGTCGAGCTTCTTGTCGATGTCGAAGGCATCGCGGCCACCCAAGCCACGGTGTCCCGGGATCTCGACGAGATGGGAGCAGTAAAGGTGCGGATCGCAGGTGGCAACTCGGTGTACGCAGTACCGGAGCACCCGGCTGAGCATCATGCCCCCAGGGAACACCTCCGGCGCGTGTTGGGGGAATGGGTTGTCGAGGCTCACCGCTCTGGCGACCTCGTCGTACTACGGACCCCACCCGGCTCGGCACACGTGGTCGCCTCGGCCCTGGACCGGTCAGGTCTCGACGGCGTCGTCGGCACCGTCGCCGGCGATGACACCCTGCTGGTCGTCAGCGCCGAGCACTGCGGACCACAGGTCCACGCTCGCCTCGCCGATCTCTCCGGCCTCGCCTGAGGGCCTGTGGCAGCGGTGGAGTCCCGGCCAACGACCCGGCGCCGGTCCACGAAGACCGCCAATGTTCGATAGGAAGGGATCCGTGAGCAAGTCAGACGTCAACAGAGTCGTCCTCGCCTACTCGGGAGGTCTCGACACCTCGGTGATCCTCCGATGGTTGGTCGACGAGTACGGGTGCGAGGTCGTCACCTTCACCGCCGACCTGGGTCAGGGCGAGGAGCTCGAGCCCGCTCGCAGCAAGGCGGTGGAGATGGGTGTGCCGGCCGAACTCATCTACATCGACGACCTGCGGGAGGAGTTCGTCGGTGACTTCGTGTTCCCGATGTTCCGGGCCAACACCATCTACGAGGGGGAGTATCTCCTCGGTACCTCGATCGCCCGCCCCCTCATCGCCAAGCGGCTGATCGAGATCGCTCGTGAGACCGAGGCGGACGCCATCTCGCACGGAGCCACCGGAAAGGGAAACGATCAGGTTCGCTTCGAGTTGGGCGCCTACGCACTCGAACCGGGGATCAAGATCATCGCACCGTGGCGGGAGTGGGACCTGCTGTCCCGGGAGAAGCTGCTCGCATACGCCGAAGAGCGCAACATCCCCATCGAGATGAGTCGGGGATCGAAGAGTCCGTTCAGCATGGATGCGAACATGCTGCACATCTCCTACGAGGGCGGACCGCTGGAGGACCCCTGGACCGAGCCCCCGGCCGAGATGTGGCGGTGGACCACGTCGCCCGAAGCGGCGCCGAACGAGGCGACCTACCTGGAACTGACCTACGAACGGGGCGACATCGTGGCTGTCGATGGCGTGCGGATGTCCCCGGCGGAGGTGTTGACGCATCTCAACCGGGTGGGCGGGGCGAACGGCGTCGGGCGGCTGGACATCGTCGAGAACCGCTACGTGGGGATGAAGAGCCGGGGTGCCTATGAGACGCCGGGTGGCACGATCATGCTGCGTGCCCATCGGGCGATTGAGAGCATCACGCTCGACCGGGAGGTGGCCCACCTCAAAGACGAGCTCATGCCCCGGTACGCCTCACTGATCTACAACGGATACTGGTGGAGCCCGGAGCGTCAGATGCTCCAGGTCGCCATCGATCACAGCCAGGCGAAGGTCAACGGTGACGTGCGAGTGAAGCTCTACAAGGGCAACGTCGAGATCACCGGCCGGCGTTCGAACGACTCGCTGTTCGACGAAGCGATCGCCACGTTCGAAGACGACGGTGGCGCCTACGATCAGGGCGACGCCGAGGGGTTCATCAAGCTCAACGCTCTCCGACTCAGGAATCTCGCCGCCAAGCGCGGCGGCATCTAATGCCGGCTTCGCCCGAGGGCTCCCCGCGACGAGCGCAGCGGAGGCGCGAGGCAATGAACACTGAGCAAACGTTGTGGTCGGGCCGGTTTGTCGGTGGACCGGCCGAGGCGCTGCAGCGGCTGAACGACAGCTTGCCCTTCGACCGCCGGATGTACCGCGAGGACATCAACGGTTCGCGGGCCCACGTCACGATGCTGGCCGACGTCGGGGTCCTCTCCGACGACGAGTTGACCCAGATCCTCGATGCGCTCGAACAGGTCGAGCGGGAGCTGGGGAGCGGTGAGTTCGTCTTCGCCCCGTCCGACGAGGACATCCACACCGCCGTCGAACGCCGGGTCACCGAGCTCTCGCCCGAGGCGGGGGGGAAGATCCACACCGGTCGCAGCCGGAACGATCAGGTGGCGACCGACTTGCGCCTGTGGACCAAGCGGGAGCTGCACGAGCTGGCCGAGCTGGTGATTGCTTTCCAGCGGACCCTCCTGCGCCGGGCCGAGGAGGTCGGTGACGCCTACCTGCCCGCCTACACCCATCTCCAACAGGCACAGCCGGTGACCCTGGCCCACCATCTGCTGGCGCACGGTTGGGCGCTGGCGCGAGATGTCGAGCGGCTCACGCAGACGCTGGGCAGGGTGGATGTCTCCCCGCTCGGCGCTGGTGCCGTGGCCGGTTCCTCGCTGGCGCTCGATCCGGAGAAGACGGCGGAGCTGCTCGACTTCGGTGGGGTCTTCGACAACTCGATGGACGCGGTCAGCGATCGTGATTTCGTGGCCGAGGCCCTCTTCGACTTGGCGCTGATCGGGGTCCACCTCAGCCGGATCGGAGAGGAGTTGATCCTGTGGAGCTCCGCCGAGTTCGGTTTCGTGGCGCTCGATGACCGGTTCAGCACCGGCTCGTCGATGATGCCGCAGAAGAAGAACCCCGACATCGCCGAGCTCGCCCGGGGCAAGGCCGGCCGCCTCATCGGACATCTGGCCGGGTTCCTCGCCACCTTGAAAGGCCTGCCGCTCACCTACAACAAGGATCTCCAGGAGGACAAGGAGCCGCTCTTCGATGCCTGCGACACGGTTCGGTTCACGTTGTTGGCCCTCGATGGGTTGGTCGGCACCTTGACCTTCCGCACGGGGACGATGGCCGGTCAGGCGGACAATCCCTTCTCGGCGGCCACCGACCTCGCCGAGTTCCTCGTCGGGCAGGGCATGCCGTTCAGGGCAGCTCACCATGTCGTCGGGGGGTTGGTTCGCTCGGCGTTGGCCGGCGACGGCTCGCTCATCGATCTCGTCGTCGCCCACCCGGAGTTGGGTCCTGAGGCGGATGATCTGCTCGAGCCCGGGGCTTCGGTCGCCAATCGAACGACCCGGGGCGGAGGTGGACCGGGCCCGACCGCCGAGGAGATCGAGCGCTTCCGCGCTGCGCTCTGGACGGCGGAGCGCCGGCTGCCCTAGCTGCCGGGGTCGCGCCGGCCCTTGGCCGATCGGGCGGTAGCTCCTTGCCGGTTACCCGACGATTGGACAATGGTCGGTTCCATGGCCCTCGAACTGCCGCCCACGCTGGCGCCGGAGGCGCGTGGGTCGGGTGTCGCCACCCGGGCCGGGCGGCGGTTCTGCGCTGCGTTGTTCGCCGCCGGCTGCCAGCGAATCGAGGCGCTGGTCATGGTGGGCAACACGCCTTCAGACGGCGTCGTGCGCCGGCTCGGGTTCTCGCTCGAAGGAACCCGCCGGTCGGTCCTCATCCCGCGCCTCGGTCTCGAAGACCGGCGCCTCGACGTCCAGGGATGGTCGCTGCTGCCGGGCGAGCTGCCCAGGGTGTCGTGAACCCGGCTCGGCGCGATTACACAGGAGGTCCATGCACATTTCTGTGATCTCGTCGTCCCAGCGCAGCAGCTCACAATCGTTGCGGGTCAGTCAGTTCTTGGCCGACCGGATCGAGGCGGCGGGAGCCACTTCCGAGATCCATGATCTCCACGCACTCGCGCTGAGCACTGACATCGACGCTGTCTGGGATTCCGGTGCGGCGAAGCCGGCCGTCGAGCGGCTCGAGCGCAGCGACGGTGCGGTCTTCGTCTCCCCGGAATGGAACGGAATGCCGAGTCCGGGCCTGTTGAATTTTCTCCTCCAGATCGGTACGTCCCTTGCCCACAAGCCGGTTTTGCTCGCCGGCGTGTCGAGTGGTCGCGGCGGGGCCTACCCGATCGCCGCCCTCCGGGCGACCGGGTACAAGAACACGAAGTACGTGATGATCCCCGAGCACTTGATCTTCCGGAACGTCAAGGAGATGCTGACCGGTGCGACAGCGTCCAGCGCCGAGGACGACTACATCAGGCGGCGCGCCGACTTCGCCATCGCCACCCTGCTGGCCTACGCCGACGGTCTGGCCGGGGTTCGTTCCCGCCTCCCGGAGACCCCGCGGGAATTCCGTTTCGGGATGTGAGGACTCCGGCTGCCTGCTGGTGATCGCCCAGAGTCCGCCACGGGGAGTTCAACGTGGTCGCCGAACCGGGCCCGCTGACTCGAGCGGAACATAGTCGGGGTACCAGGTCGAGTCGGCAACCACCTGGTCCACGTCCTCGTCGGCAATGGCTCTCCCCAATCGTTGATCGTTGGCATGCCGGACGATCGCAGCGGCGAGTCGTGCGCTCACCGCCCGCAGCTCGGACTGGGCCGGAAAGAGGGCTCCCTGTTCGAGTCGTTCTTCGCTGACGAGGTCGGCGAGAGTCCGGGCCGCCACCAGGAAGATCTCGTCGTCGAGCCGCTGGATCTCCGAGATGATGGCGCCCAGCCCGACCCCGGGGAACACAAAGACGTTGTTGGCCTGACCGATGATGTGGCGCCGACCGTTGTGTTCGACGTCGGGGAAGGGGCTGCCGGTCGCCACCAGAGCCCGGCCGTCGCTCCAGGCGATGGCTTCCCGGGGCGTGCACTCGGCCTTCGCCGTGGGGTTGGAGAGGGGCATCACGACGGGTCGGTCGACGTGCCTGGCCATCGTCTCGATCATGGTGCGAGTGAAGATCCCGGCCCGGGCGGTCGCGCCGACCAGCACGGTGGGCCGGAAGCGCTCGATGACCTCCTCAGGCGTCCAGCGGTCGGCACCGTCGAGGCCGTAGCGGGCGAGCGTCTCGCCGGTCGCGACCAGGTTGCGTTTGTGGGGATCGGAGCCCTCCACGACCTCGGTCAGCAAACCCCGGCTGTCGAACACCAGACGGGAGCGAGCGATCTCCTGCTCGGAGGCGCCGGCGGTCCGCATCGCCGCCGCCATCAACAGAGCGATACCCGTGCACGCCTCACCCGCTCCCATGAACAGGATCCGCTGTCCGGTGACGGGTTCTCCGGTGATCCGAAGGGCGGCCAGCACGCCTGCTAGCACAACACCCGCCGTGCCCTGGATGTCGTCGTTGAAGCACCGGATGCGATGGCGGTAGTTCTCCAGGATCCGGAAGGCGTTGCGTTTGTGGAAGTCCTCCCACTGGATGACCGCATGCGGGAAGACGTCGGCTACGCCCTCGACGAACGCCTCGATGAACGCGTCATAGGCGGAGCCGCTGATCCGCCGGGCCCGGTGCCCGACATACAGGGGGTCCTCGAGGAGGGCGGCGTTGTTGGTCCCCACGTCGAGGCTGATGGGAAGGACCTTGGACGGGTGAAGGCCGGCGCCGGCGACGTAGAGCGCCAACTTCCCGACTGGGATGCCCATGCCGCCGGCGCCGAGGTCACCCAGTCCGAGGATTCGCTCGTTGTCCGTGACGACGATGAGACGGATGTCCTGGTACGGGAAGTTGCCCAGCCGCTCGGGGATGCGATCGATGTCGTCGGGGGTCAGCCAGATGCCTCGCATGTCCCGGACGATGTGGCTGAACCGCTGGCACGCCTCCCCGACCGTGGGCGTGTAGACGATCGGCATGAGCTCGGCCAGGTGTTCGACCAGAACTCTGTAGTAGAGAACCTCGTTGCGGTACAGCAGACCGGCGAGGCCGATGTACCGTTCCAGATCGCTTCCCTTCTCCTGCAGGTGTTCGAGTTCGAGTTCCATCTGCTGGTCGATCGAGTGGACCGTCGCGGGAAGCAGCCCGTCGAGGCCGCACTGCGCCCGCTCCTCGGGCGTGAAGGCCAGCCCCTTGTTGGTGGCGGGATTCTTGAGCAGCCAGATTCCCCGCTTGCTCGTCACGATGCGGTCGGGACCTCGGAGACTGACGACCATCGGTTGGTTCTTTCTCGCTCGCTGACGCGTTGATCGTTGTCCGCCGGGCGTCCGTCCGCCAGGGACCAATGGTCCGAGTCCGTGGCGCAGGCGGCGCGGACGTACGATCGAGTGCGACTAGGTTCGAACGAAGAGCCATGGCCATCGATGCGTTGCCGCTGCGTGCACTCGAATTGTGATGACGACCTGGTTGGTCGCCTCCATCATGCTGTCGCTCGTGCTCACGGTGGTCCTGAACCTCGTGATCAGGCTCGGCCCGGGCCGATCGAAACGATTGGAGGACCGGGTTCGCCGCCACCTGCAGTCCGTCCCGGCCGATGAGCACGGAGGAAGCCGCGTCCAGATCTACTTCCCGTGGAAGTGGATGATCGGCCTGTCGATCCTGGGGACGATCATCATCAACCTGCTGTGAGCGGACACCGCCTGGCCCTCATCGGCGCGGTGGACGGCCCGACCGTACGAATCGCAGGGCCTCGGTGGCGTTGCGGGCGACGAACCGCTCGCGGCGCTGGCCGTGGATGAACCTCTGGGCGGCGGTGACCGGGAGTGAAGATCCGGTTGCGGCGGCTTCCTCGATGGCCGCCCTGACGGTCTTCACGAGATGGGCGACGACGATGAACGAGCCGCCCGAGTCGTCCATCGCGTCGTCGATCAACTGCTGTCCGAGGGCCACCAGGTCAGTCGGTGTATCCGCCTCGCCGGCAGGGGCGATGCCCCGGCGGCGCTCCAGGCGTCCTGTGTCGAAGAGGAGCCAGATGGCATGGAGGGCCATGCGGGCCGTGTGGGGGCCGGGCTCGTGATGCCACGCCCATCGGACCGCCCGAGCGTGGGTCAGCCCGTGGGTAATGTCCAGCCAGCCGAAGTTGGCGCTCGCATCGTGTTCGGCACCGGTGTCGTATCTGAGCATGCGCCGGGCGCTGCCGAGCGAGGCGAGGTCGAGCAGACCCTCCACGCCCAGCCCGTCGTGGGCGAGCTCGACCGCCCGGTCGATGCCGGGGTCGGTTCGGTCGAGGAACTCGGTGACCAGCTCGTCGGGAATGCTCTCCGCGGTCCGCCGAGAGGCCGCCAGGGATTCGAGATCCAGCTCGGCGATGGTCCGAGCCGTCTTCCGCATGTAGGGAAGAAGATCCTCCCGCGTCATGACGGCAAGGGATCGTGCCAGCTGTGGAAGAACGGTCGATGCGCACTCGGCGCCGGTTCTCTCGAGCACTTCGAACACCTTTTGGGTGTAGATCACGCCGTGGCCATAGCCCAGGTGATGTCGCGCCGCCGCCTCGACGAAGAGGGGTCGGGCCATCTCCGGCTCGAGGGTGGCCGCCCGGCCCATAGCAGCCGCCACGTCCTCGCGCTCGATCGCCTCGACCAGGTCGCCGTCGTCGACCGCTGCCGCCTCGACCAGTGGGCGGTCGCGGGTCTCCTCCGACAGGCCGGAGAGCCCGATCACCAGTGGCAGCACTCGCTCATCCCCGTCCCTGTCCTCGGCAATGGCCAGACAGTCGGCGGCCAGGGCGACCTCGTGGCCCACCCCGTCCTCGGTCCGGGCGGCCGTTGCCCCGAGCGCAGCGGCCATGATCGTGGACGGAGCAACGCCCGTGTCGAGCAGGCGCACGGTGTCGCGCGCCAATTGTCCCACGTAGTGACGCTCGATCGCACCGGCGAGGCTCGGCCAGAGGCGCGCCTGCTCCTCGTCAGGTGTTCGCCGCTGCACGGATACCCGGAGCGTGCCGGAATCGTCGATCGACACCGGGTGACAGGGAACGTCCTCTTCGCCGAGAACACAGACACCGTCCCGGACGCGGAACTTCCAGTTGTGCCACAGGCACGTGATGACCGGTTCGCCGTCGCCGTCGACGCCGAGCGTGCCGGTCGTCAGGCCGTATCCCTGATGCGGACAGGCGTTGTCGAGCGCGTACACCCCCTGCTCGGTCCGGACGAGGGCCAGCGAGGCCCCCCCGGCCGAGACCATCTCCATGGTTCCGGGGGCCATGCGGTCGATCGATCCAACAACAACGTGGTCTGCGCTCATCACCACGAGTTGTACTATCTCAAGTCATGTCGAGGTCAAGTGCCGGGCTGCACGGACCCAGCCCCCGCTTCCTGCTCGGCAACCGGCCCGTCGGACCGTGAGCCGGGCGGACCTCCCCGCCGGTCCGGAGTCGGCGCAACGGTTGCTCGGTTCGATACTCCGCTGCGGTGTGACGTCGGGCCGAATCGTCGAGACCGAGTTCTACGACCAGAGCGACGCCGCCAGCCACACGTTCAACGGTCGAACCGACCGCAACTGGCCGATGTTCGAGGCGGCCGGTCATCTGTACGTCTACCGCTCGTACGGGATTCACTGGTGCGCGAATGTCGTGGTCGGCTCCGCCGGACATGGCAGCGCCGTGCTGATTCGCGCCCTCGAGCCGGTCGACGGCGTGGAGCTGATGTGGGAACGGCGGCTCGCCGCTCGCCGGCTCACCGATCTGTGTTCTGGCCCGGGCAGGCTGTGCGCCGCTCTCGGGATCGACGGATCCCACAGCGGCGTCGACCTGTTCGAGCCGGCGTCCCCCGTCCGGCTGGCCTTGAAGCCGCCGGTCTCGGCGGCGGAGATCGCCAGCGGTGTCCGCATTGGCATCTCCAAGGCAACCGACCGCCCGTGGCGTTTCGCGCTCGCCGGCCACCCACATGTGTCCAGGCCCGTCGCCGACACCGCTCACAAGTAGCGTTCGACCGGTCCGAGGTTGGTGTAGATCGTCTTGATCTGGGTGTAGTGCTCGATCGCCTGCTCGCCGTTCTCGCGACCGAGACCGGAGTGCTTGTAGCCGCCGAAGGGGACCGACTCCGGCATCGTCCCGTAGTCGTTGATCCAGACGAACCCAGCCTGCAACGCATTGGCAACGCGATTCGCCCGCGACAGGTCGGTGGAGAAGACTGCCCCGGCCAGCCCGTAGTCGGTCGCATTGGCCCGCAGGACGACCTCCGCCTCGTCGTCGAAGGGAAGCACGGCCATCAACGGCCCGAAGACCTCGTCGGTGACGAACCTCATGTCGTCCGTGCAGTCGGCGAACACGGCGGGCGTGACGTAGTAGCCGTCGGAGAGCGCCGGGTCGTCCGGTATCTCGCCCCCGACGATGTGGCGAGCGCCCGAGGAAAGGGCGAGCTGCATGTACCCCATCACCTTGGCGTGGTGCTCGGCGCTGACGACGGGACCGATCGTGGTCTTTGGATCGAACGGATCACCGACGACCAGGGCTGCCACTCGGTCGGCGATGCCGTCGAGGAACTCCTCGTAGACCCCTCGCTGGACGAAGACGCGGGTGCCGTGGGAACAGACCTGGCCGGTCGAGTAGAAGTTGTTCGTCAGTGCGGCGTTGCGGGCGCTGTCGATGTCGGCGTCGTCGAAGACGACGATCGGGGACTTGCCCCCCAGTTCGAGGGTCACGCTCTTGAGGGTTTCGGACGCGTCGGCCATCACGAGCTTGCCAGTGGCGGCCTCGCCGGTCAGCGACACTTTCGCTATTCCCGGATGCCGGACGAGCAGCTGACCGACCCGGGCATCGCCGTGCACCACGTTGAACACACCGTCGGGCACACCGGCCTCGCAGTAGATCTCGGCCAGCGCGGTGGCCGAGATCGGTGTGACCTCGGCCGGCTTGAAGATCATCGAGTTCCCGCACGCCAGCGCCAGTCCGGATTTCCACATGGCGATCTGGATCGGGTAGTTCCAGGCACCGATCCCGGCACACACGCCGAGCGGTTCGCGGCGCATCCGGCTGAACCCGCTGGGAAAATCGATTGTCTCGCCGTGTATCGCCGGAACGAGACCGGCGTAGAACTCGATCACGTTCGCACCGGTCGGCACGTCCTCGGTGGTGGTCTCGGCAATCGGGCGTCCGGCGTCGAGAGTGTCGAGGGCGGCGAGCTCGTCGTTGCGCTCCCTGATGATCCCCACCGCTCTGCGAAGGATCCGGCTCCGCTCCATCGCCGGCATCGTCGACCAGTTGAGGAATCCAGCGCGGGCCGATTGGACGGCGAGGTCGATCTCGCGCTGACCGGCTTGTTCGACCTCACAGATGACCCGATTCGTGCCCGGGTGACGAGTCTCGAAGGCCTCGCCGGTGGTCGAGGCCACGTACTCGCCGCCGATGAACGACCGACGGCGGGGCAGCTTGGTGTCGGCCGCAACCCCGGTCATGCTGCGAAGCTACCAGCCTCCCCGTTCGCTCACGCCCGTGCCGGTCCTCGGCGGGCGACAGCCTTGTGGCGATCGACTTCGGCTCCCTACGATGGGTCCGTGACCGCAGGGTTCAGTGGGTCGGCCCTGGACACCGCCATCGGGGCGGTCGAGCTGGCCGAGACCGAACTCGTCGTCCGCTTCGTCGATGGCAGGATCGGGCGGTTCAACCGATTCTGGCTGCGGGACAACTGTCCCTCGAACGGCGACCGGCCATCACTGTTCCGCGGGTTCTCGGTTGCTGCGATGCCGGACGACCTGACGGTCCGTGCAGCGGCCGCCGGCGAGGACGGTTCGATGATCGTCGAGTTCAGCGACGGCAAGACCGACCGCTTTCCGGCAGCGTTCTTGAGCGAGTTCGCCGGGCCCAGCCCCCTCGAGCCGTCGTGCTGGCAGCCGTGGGGACCGGGCCACGTGCCACCCGAGTTCGGATTCGGGACCATATCCGACGGTTCCGCGACCCACCATGCCCTGCTGGAAGCGGTGGTGTGTCACGGTGCGGCCCTGGTGGTCGACATCCCAGATCGCCGCGATGCCACCGAGGAGATGGCCGCCTGGCTCGGTCCGATTCGCGAGACCGACTTCGGCCGGGTCTTCGACATCGTCACGGAGCACGAGCCGTTCACGCCGTCTCAGTCGTCGGCGCCGCTCGACCCCCACACCGACGATCCGTACCGGTACTCGCCATCCGGCGCCAGCATCCTCCACTGCCTGAGTCCGGGCCCGGGCCGCAGCGGCGCTTCGACGATTGTCGATGGCCTCGCGGTCGCCGAAGAGGTGGCGAACGACGATCCCGAAGCATTCGAGCTGCTCACCAAGGTCGCCGTGCCCTATGTCCACCGCCGCCGCCAGGCCGCGACTCAGGGTGCCCCGGTTCATCTGTGGGCCGAGGCGCCGGTGATCGCGTTGGACCGAAACGGTCGGGTCTGCGGTATCCGGTTCCACGAGCGCTCGATGGCGCCGCTCCGACTCCCGGCCGTCGAGTGCGACCGCTTCTATCGTGCCCTCGCCCGTTTCGCCCGAGGGGTGCAAAGCGGTCGGTTCACGTACCGTCGCCGACTCGAGGCCGGCGAGGCGATCATCTACGACAATCAACGGGTGTTGCACGGCCGCGAGGCGATCGTCGACGGGTCATCACGGCGTCATCTTCGCCTCTGCACGATCGATCGCGACCAACTTCACAGCCGGTTGCGGATTCTCCGGGGGCGCCATGCGGCCGGGACCGAGTTCCGTTCCCTTCCCGCCGGGAATCTGTCCTGAGCGTCACCCGAGGGCGGCCGACGCTGGCATGATCGGCTACGGACGGTCGAACACGACGAGGGAGAGGTGGCGCTTGCCTTTCCGCACGACCAGGTACCGGCCGTGCAGGAGCTCGGGGGCGTCGACGACATGCGATGCGTCGACCTTCGTGTCGTTCAAGCTGATGCCGTTCTGGTGCAACAACCGGGTGGCGTCGCTGTTCGACGAGCTGATGCCGGACTCGGTCAGCAGCGGCACGAGGTTGCCGGGCTGGCCGAGCCGGCTGCGGCTGAGCGACGTTGTGGGAAGCTCGCCGGTGAGCATGTCGAGGGCGGGAGCGGAGAGTTCGGCCACCGATCCACCGAAGACCGCAGCCGTTGCCTCCCTGGCTCGATCGGTCGCCTCGGGTCCGTGCACCAAGGTGGTCAGTTCCTCGGCCAGGCGGGTCTGTGCCAGCCGGCGGTGGGGCGCGGCGGAATGCTCGGCCACCAGCTCCTCGATCTCGGAGAGGGTCAGCAGCGTGAGCTGCATCAACAGCTTGGCGACCTCGGCGTCCTCGACCTGGATCCACGATTGATAGAACGCGAAGGGCGAAAACCGGGACGCTGCCAACCAGATGGTCTCGCCGCCGGCCGTCTTGCCGTATTTGGATCCGTCGGCTCGGGTGAGGAGCGGCCACGTGAGACCGAGGCCGGTGCCGCCGACCCGCTTGCGGATCAGGTCGATTCCGGTGACGATGTTTCCCCACTGGTCCGAGCCGCCCATCTGCATCTCGCAGCCCTCGTGTTCATAGAGCCAGGCGAAGTCGTAGGCCTGGAGCAGCATGTAGCTGAACTCGGTGTAGGAGATGCCGTCGGTGCTCTCCATTCGGGCCTTCACCGATTCCTTGGCCACCATCTGATTGACCGTCACCAGCTTGCCGACATCGCGCAAGAAGTCCAGGTAGGAGAACCCGACAGTCCACGCCCGGTTGTCCAGCAGGGTCGCGGGGTTGCCGTGGCGGTCGAAGTCGAGGAACTGTCGTAGCTGCGGGGTGATCCCTTCGAGGTTTCGCGCCAGCTGGTCATCGTCGAGTAGCGACCGCTCCGTGGACTTACCGGCGGGATCCCCGATCATCCCCGTGGCCCCGCCGGCCAGCGAGATCACATGATGGCCGGCGTCCTGAAAGCGGCGCAGCATCAACAGTCCGACCAGGTTGCCGACGTGCAGGCTGTCGGCGCTGGGGTCGAAGCCGACGTAGACCCGCACGGGATCTGACCGCAGACGGCTGCGGAGGGCGACGGCGTCGGTCGAGTCGTGCATCAGGCCGCGGGCGACCAAGTCGTCGAACAGCTTGGGGTTTACGGACACGGGCCTCAGTGTGCCAACCCCGGCGGTGTGCCCCACCGCGCTGCGGCGTACCCGGTGGAGGAGCGACCGGCTGATCCTGCCAGACTGAAATCGTGTTCGCACGACCTGTCGCACCCGCGCCGCCCGACATGGAGGCGCCCGAGCCGGCTCCGGCCCGGCGCTGGATCCTGCGGATCATCGTCGGCGGAGCCGTGCTTGCGTCCTTCGGTATCTGGGCCTATGCCTACAGCGGGGCGGCCGACCGGCCACCACCCGACGAGCTGGATTCGACCAGGGCCCGACTCGATGCCGAAGCGGCCGGGGAATCGTACGAAGAGCTCCCGGCGACAGCGGCGTATGGCGCCCGTGGCACCGCCATCTGCGAGGAGGCGATGGCCGCCCTCCCCGACGCCCGTCTGGCGACGAACGGGCCTGAACGGGCCAATCAGCTCCGGCGCGCCAACCTGGTCCTGGAGGGAATGATCGAACAGTTGCGGGGACTGCCGGTGGCGACCGAGCGTGATGACGAGCTGAGGAATCTGTGGCTCGATGACTGGGAGGTCCTGGTCGGCGATCGGAACCGCTACGCCGACGCTGTCGAGGTCGATCCGGCTGCCGTGTTCACCGTGTCGGGAGTCGCCGAGAACGAACGGCTGGAGCGGCGGCTGACCAGGTTTGCCCGCACGAACCTCATGCTGGCGTGCGGCGCCCCCGCCGACCTGGGGTGACCGCCACACGCGGCTCGTGGCTGCTGGGCGGCGGGGGTTCGGATCGCCGGTTCGGCCGGCGCTTCGGACCCGGCCCGACGGGGGGCAGACGGCCGAGAATTTCGATCCAGGAAGTTGCCGTACCCGCCGATCGGAGCTATCGTAAGACTCCGCCCAAACGGGATGCCCCGGCGCTGAGCGCCCGGCCACCCCGCCCAAGCGAACCGGGCCCGCACCCGCACCTCCGAACACTCGTGTGCGTTCTTGCGGCCCCAGCACCTTGAAAACGGAAGAGACGAGAACGCAGCGTGTGCGGAGGGTCATCACAACCTATTGAGTGATGACAATCCGTCAATCAACACAAGCCGCTGATCTCCGGGTGGTACCGGAGGTCGGCAACATGGATCACGTCGGCCGCCCTTCCGGGGTGGCCAACAGATTCTCTGATGGAGAGTTTGATCCTGGCTCAGGACGAACGCTGGCGGCGTGCTTAACACATGCAAGT
>JBFGLT010000027.1:0-24062 GCA_041576015.1 Acidimicrobiales bacterium | reverse complement strand
CGCCGAGCCGGCGCTGGTCGACGCCGATCGACTCGAGCTCCTCCCCCCGCTGGGTCCGCGGCTTCTCCAACTGGGCCCGGAACCGGCCGCCGCCTGGGACCCTGGCGCGAGGTCACTGTTCGTGTTCTCCGCCGGGGTCGACCTCGAGGCGGTTCCCGTCGCCACCGACTACCGCCGGCGTCACCGTGCCGAACGGACGGTGCTGGTGATTCCCGAACGCGACGCCTTACCGGCCATCAGGGCGATGTCCGACTGCGCCGGCATCGAGATCCGCGCCATGGCCGTCCCGTTCTGATGGGGATCGATCCGGCTTGATGGCGACGACGGCCCGGGGGCGGCCAGCGAGATCGCGGTGTACCTGGACCTGTTGGTAGCCCCGCCGCTCGCACCGACGGGCGACCGCAACGGCCTGGGCCTCGCCCGTTTCCAGGACCAGGGAACCGCCTCCGGCCAGCCAGTCGACGGCGGTGTCCACGAGGTGGTCGAGGGCATCGAGACCGTCAGGACCGGCCCGGAGCGCCGCTGTCGGCTCCCAGTCGGCCACGGTGTCGGGAAGCGGGGCTGCATCGGGCACGTACGGCGGGTTGGACACCACGACGTCGATGTGTTCGCGCATGCTGGCGGGCAACGCCTCGAACCACGAGCCCTCCCACGCCGTGACCCGTGGGGCCGCCCGCCCAATTCCGGTCAGGTTGGCTCGAGCCACCGCCATGGCATCGGAGGAGAGCTCGGTCAGGTGCACGACCGCCGCGGCCACCTCCACGGCAACGCTCAAGCCGATGGCGCCACTGCCGGTGCCGAGGTCGACCACGACCGGTCGTTGCCCCCCGGTGGTGGCGCGTCGAGCCTGGGCGATCGCCAGACCGGCCACCTCCTCGGTCTCCGGGCGGGGGATCAGGACGCGGCGATCGACAAGGAGATCGAGCGTCCGGAAGCCCCACCGTCCCACGACGTACTGCACCGGCTCGCCTCGCAACCGACGAGCCACCATTCCGTCCAGGTAGGTGACCATCCGCGCCGTCGCGGGATCATCGAGGTGGACCGCCAGCTCCGCCCCGTCCCATCCTGCTGCCTGTTCCAGGATTCGGCGGGCCGACAGCCAGGGCTCGTCCACGCCGCCCTCGTCGAAACGCTGGACGGTCTCGGCCAGGAGCTGGCGCAGCGAGACGGGCCGCATCAGTTCGTCGACGCTGCTTCCTCGGCGAGTTGGCGGGTGCGCTCATCGATGATCAGCGCATCGCTGATCTCGCCGAGTTCCCCGGCGAGCACCTTGTCGAGCTGGTGAAGGGTGAGGCCAATGCGATGGTCGGTGACGCGGTTCTCCTTGAAGTTGTAGGTGCGGATCTTCTCGCTTCGTCCGCCGCCGCCGATTTGTCCTCGCCGGGTCTCGGATGCCTCGGCGGCCGCCTTGTTCTGCTCGAGTTGCAGGAGTCGGGAGCGAAGCACGGCCAGCGCTCGAGCGCGGTTCTGGAGCTGGCTCTTCTCGTCTTGCATGGACACCACCAGCCCGGTGGGCCTGTGGGTGATCCGGATCGCCGACTCGGTCTTGTTGACGTGCTGACCGCCGGCGCCACTGGCGCGGAACGTGTCGATCTGTAGATCGCCGGGGTCGATGTCGACGTCGACTTCGTCGGCTTCGGGCAACACGATGACCGTGGCCGAACTGGTGTGCACCCGCCCCTGGGACTCGGTGACCGGGACTCTCTGCACGCGGTGCGGCCCGGCCTCGAACTTCATTCGGGTCCACACTTCCTCACCGGCCAGACGGAAGGTGATCTCGCTGTAGCCGCCCATGTCCGATGGCTGGCTGCCCAGCACCTCCAGGTTCCAGCCCCTCGACCCGGCGAACGCCTGGTACATCTCGAACAGATCGCGAGCGAACAGGTTCGCCTCCTCGCCCCCCTCGGCGCCGCGGATCTCGATGATGACGTTGCGGCCGGCGTTCGGGTCGGGCGGCAGGAGGAGCAGACGGAACTCCTGTTCCAGGCGTTCGATGTCGGCTGTGGCCTCGTTGATCTCGGTGCGGAGCTCCTCCCGGTCGTCCCCGTCGGCGTCCCCGAACATCTCCTGGGCGACCTCGAGGTCCTCATGGCGGGTGCGGAGTGCCAGGCCCACCTCGACCACCTTGGAGAGTTCGGAGTAGCGCCGTCCCATCTCGGCGAACCGACGCTGGTCAGCGACCACGGTCGGGTCGGCCAGACGCGACTCGACCTCGGCGTGTTCGGCCAACAGTGAGTCGAGGCGCTCGAGCATTCTTCCAGCGTAGGCCCTCGCCCATCCCACCATCGCGCTCCGCCTGCCACCCGGGGTGGGGTCAGGTGAGCTTGGCGACCCGGGCGGTGTGGCGTCCACCTTGAAAGGTCGCATCGAGGAAGGCGTCGACGCAGTCGAGCACCACCTGAGGTCCCAGAAACCGCTCGCCTACGCACATGACATTTGCGTCGTTGTGCTCCCGGGACAGGCGGGCGCTGGTGACATCGTGCACGGTCGCCGCCCGGATCCCGCTCACCTTGTTGGCGGCGATGCAGATCCCGATGCCGCTCCCGCACACGGCCATCCCGAACCGGGCAAAACCACTGGCGACCGCCTCGCCGACCGCCTTCCCGTAATCGGGATAATCGACCCGGTCCGTGCTGTCTGTGCCGACGTCGAGCACCTCGTGGCCCCGCTCGACGAGGTGGGCGGCGATCATCTGCTTGTACTCGAATCCGGCGTGGTCGGACCCCACGGCGATGGTGTCGGCCATGGCGGAGACTACAGGTCCGGATACGGCGTGAAGCCGGCGCAGAGCCCGCGAACCTCGTCGCGAAGGGCCTTCACGGCGTCGGCGTCCTTGCGATTCCGCAGCGTGCGCGAGATGAGGGAACCGATCTGCTCCATCTCTGGTTCCCTCATCCCCTGGGTCGTCACCGCCGGGGTGCCGATCCGGATGCCGGAGGTGACGAACGGCGAGCGAGGGTCGTCGGGGACGGTGTTGCGGTTGAGCGTGATCCCCGCTTCGTCTAGCACGATCTGGGCCTCCTTGCCCGTGAGAACCTCGTCGAAGGACCGCAGGTCCACAAGGAGCAGGTGGGTGTCGGTCCCTCCGCTGACCAGGCGGAATCCTTCCTCGGAGAGGCTGGTCGCCAGCGCCTGGGCGTTGGCGACCACCTGAGCGGTGTAGGTCTTGAACTCGGGGCTCAGCGCCTCGGCGAAGGCCACGGCCTTGGCGGCGATGCTGTGCTCCTGCGGCCCGCCCTGCTGGCCGGGGAAGACCGCCGAATCGACCGCCTTGGCGTAGTCGGCCGAGCTGAGGATGCACCCGCCGCGCGGGCCACGAAGGGTCTTGTGGGTGGTGAAGGTGACGACTTCACAGTGGGGCACCGGATTCGGATAGACCCCACCTGCGATCAGCCCGGCGACGTGCGCAGCATCGAACAACAACAGTGCGCCGATGCGGTCGGCGATCTCCCGGAAGGGGGCGGCGTCGATGGTGCGGGGATAGGCGGTGGCACCGGTAACGATCAACTTGGGCCGGTGCTGTTCGGCCAGCCGTGCCACCTCGTCCAGATCGATCCGCTCGTCGGACTTCGTGAGCCCGTAGCCGACGAAGTGGTACTGCATTCCCGAAGCATTGACCGGCGAGCCATGGGTGAGATGTCCGCCGTGATCGAGGCTGAGGCCGAGCACCGTGTCGCCGTGGTCGAGAAGGGCCTGGTACACAGCCATGTTGGCGTTCGCGCCGCTGTGGGGCTGGACGTTTGCGTGGTCGGCGCCGAACAGCTCCTTGATCCGATCGATCGCCAGCTGTTCGGCACGGTCGACTACGGCATTGCCGCCGTAATACCGCCGCCCGGGATACCCCTCGGAGTACTTGTTGGTGAACACTGATCCGGTCGCCTTCATCACCGCCGGAGAGGCGAAGTTCTCCGACGCGATGAGCTGGAGCCCCGTGTTCTGGCGTTCGATCTCCGCCGCTTCGATCTCGGCGTACAGGGTGTCGTCAACGGTCGGCCACGGCATCGCCTCAGGCTAGCTCTAATACAGACTTCACTCCTCGGCTTCGCACCGTGCTGCCTGCCGTTGGCGTCCCTGCCGCCACGGTCTCGCTTCGCTCGGTCAACCGGGTCGCGCCATGCGTGCTGGCGCGGCGGCAGCGTTGGTGTGGCTGTCCTCACTTTTCCGCACGTTCACGTGAATGCGGTACTGAACGCATGGTTGCGGTACCGCTGGGTGCGTGGGACACTCAGCGCATGAAGAACGACGTGACCGACCTGTTCGGAATCGAGTTCCCGATCTTCGCCTTTAGCCATTGCCGCGATGTGGTGGCAGCGGTGTCCAAGGCCGGCGGTCTCGGCGTGCTGGGCGCCGTTGCTCATAGCGATCGCCAACTCGAGATCGACCTCGACTGGATCGAGGAGGAGATCGGTGACCGACCCTACGGCGTCGATCTCATCATCCCGGCCAAGTATCTCGGTGACGACGAGGGCGGGTTCACCGCCGAGCAGATCGCCCAGTTGATACCGGCCGAGCATCGCGCGTTCGTCGACGACGTTCTGCAGCGTTATGGCGTCCCTGAGCTCGTGGACGACGAGGGCGTGAGCGGCGAGACGGGCGGTGACGCCATCTTCTCCGCCAACCGGGCCGCTCCGCAGCTCGAAATCGCACTCGCCCACAAGGCCCGCTTCTTCGTCAACGCCCTCGGCCCGCCACCTGCGCACATGGTCCGGGAGGTCAGGGCGGCCGGTCGGCTGATCGGCGCCCTCGCCGGCAAGGCCCAGCACGCCGTTCGCCACGTCAACGCCGGCGTCGACGTGGTCATCGCCCAGGGGTACGAGGCGGGTGGGCACACCGGCGAGATCGGCACGATGGTGCTCATTCCCGAGGTCGTCGACGCCGTGACGCCGGTACCCGTCCTCGCCGCCGGCGGGATCGGCCAGGGCCGGCAGATGGCTGCCGCCATGGCGCTCGGCGCCCAGGGCGTGTGGTGCGGTTCGGTTTGGCTCACCACCGAGGAGGCCGAGACTCATCCGGCGGTCAAGGACAAGTTCCTGGCCGCGACGAGTTCGGACACGATCCGCTCCCGGTCCCGCACCGGGAAACCCGCCCGCATGCTGAAATCGGCATGGACCGAAGAGTGGGAGAACCCCGACACCCCAGCACCACTCGGCATGCCGCTCCAGCCGATGCTCGTCGACGACGCCATCCGGCGAATCGACCGGGCCGCCCACACCAAGGGCACCGGCGCCGAGAAGTTGGCTAACTACTTCGTTGGGCAGATCGTCGGCACGATGAACAAGTCGAAGCCGGCCGGTCAAGTGGTGCTCGACATGATCGAGGAGTTCATCGACGCCACCGAGGGTCTGGCCCACCAGCTCGAGCTCTGAGGTCAAGCCGCAACGACTCGACGCCGACATTCCGGAGGTGCGTCGCCGGTGGATCACGAGCTTGGTGTTCGCAGCGATGTTGCCGGCCTGTGGGGCCGCCCGTCCGGCGCCGGCGCCGAGCGCCAGTGGCTCGACGGTCACGACGACCGCCCCCGTCACCACCGCCCCCGCTCCGACGACCCCCGACGACCTCCTGTGCCGGCCGTTGCCACCCGGCCGCACCTCCGTCATCCTCGAGCCACGATGGGCCGTCGGTAGTCACGTCGACCTCGAGATCCAGGAAGCGTCGGTCGCGACGGGCTGGCCGGCGGATGCGTCGTCGACGGTCCACGACGTGTCGGTCGACGTCGTCGAACGGACCGAGGGGGGTGGATGGGTGTTCCGGTGGACGGCCGACGTCTCGGTCGTCGAGCGGTTCGGGCTCGCATCAGGACCCGAGATCGCGGCACACATGGGTGAGGTGCCGGTCCATCAGGTGAACTACGAGCTGTCCGAGGACCGGCTCGATGTCGTGGTCGCAGATGTCGAGGGTCTGCGGGAGGAGGCCCGACTGCTCGCTGACGGAGTGGAGGTCTTCGACTCGACCCCCGCCGGCGCAGAGACGCGCGCCGAGTTCGACGCCATGGGCGATGACGAGTTGGGCGACGTCTTCCTCTATCTGCCGGTCTTGTTTCACGCGTTCGAGGGTGTACAGCTGTCGTTTGGTGAACCGGTCGAGTTCGCCACAACGTTGCCGAACGCTCTGGGTGGTCCGGAGTTCCCCGCCGTGGGGTCGATCGAGCTCACGGATCTTATCGATGACGACGGCTGCATGGCGTTGCTCATGACGATCGTGCCCGACCCGGAGCACTTCGAGCCGCTGCTCGCAGACTCGTTCCGTGTCGCTGATCCGAAGCTCAGCGATGAGGAAGTGGACGCTCGTGTCGCAGCGGCTGCGGCCTACGAGTTCCTCGACACATATGTCGCGAAGTTCGATGCCCACACCCAGCGGTTTCACCGGATCGACGTCACGAGTCGCACCAGCGACGGCACCTTCGTGTGGCTGCATCGCACATCCCTCATCGACGTGGGAGACAAGGAGCCGGTCGTGCGTTGGTCCTGATCGGTTCGTCCGCTGGTCGCACCACGCCCGACGTGCGCTACCCGGGTCGGCTGGGTGGTCCAGGTAGAGTCGAACGCTGATGGATCTCGACCTGACCTCGTACCTCGTGGTCGGACTCATCGCGGCGGTTTCGACCGGCGTCACCGTGCCGGTGTTCCGCTCGATCGCCGCTGCCCGAGGGGTCGAGGTGATCCCAAACGAGCGGGCGGTTCACGCCGAGCCGACCCCCACTCTCGGAGGCGGGGCGATGTTCGTCGGATTCGTCGCCGGTTGGTTGGTGGCCTGGGTGTCGGGGCGATTTCCTGCGTCCTTCAGCGGCACCACCGAGCCGGTTGCCATCATCGCCTGCGGGATCATCGCCTACGGGGTCGGCGTCGTCGACGACCTCCGCAACATCTCCGCGCCGGCGAAGACCGCCGGCATGGTCCTGGCCGGAAGCGCTCTGTACTTCGGCGGGGTGAGCATCATCTTCTTCCGGGTCCCGTTCGTCGATCCGGTCTTCCTCGATCCCGGGCTCTCCTACCTCTTGACCATCTTGTGGGTGGTGGGGATGGCCAACGCGGTCAACTTCATCGACGGGCTCGACGGCCTGGCGGCCGGGATCGTCGGGATCGGAGCGCTGGCGTTCTTCTTCTATTCGGTGAAGCTGCTCGAGGAGGAGCTGTTGATCTCGACCCTCGGTCCAGTCCTGCTCGTGATCGTGTTCGGGATCTGCGTGGGATTCCTGCCTTACAACGTGCACCCGGCTCAGATCTTCATGGGCGACGGCGGAGCCATCCTGCTCGGTTCGCTCATGGCCGCCAGCACCATGGCCGTCGGCGGTCGCACCGACGATCCGTTCAGCGGGCAGACGTTCTTCTTCTACGCACCCCTGGTCATCCCGCTCGTCATTCTCGGTGTGCCCATCGTCGACACGATCTTTGCCATCTTGCGTCGAGCGACGCGCCGGCAGGGTCTGGCGACCGCCGACAAAGATCACATGCATCACCGGCTCATGCGCCTCGGCCACGGCCATGGTCGCAGCGTGTTCATCCTGTGGGCATGGACGGCGCTCCTCTCGGGCTTCGTGCTGTGGCCGGTCTACAACGACGGCTCGGGCGATGCGATCGTGCCCGCCGGCGTCGCCGCCCTGGGCCTGGTCCTGTTCACGCTGTTCGCGCCCGGATTCAACAGGGGAAACGTGACCTAGACTTCGACCGAGCCTCACCGGTGGTGAACGCCAGGTGCGGAACGCCTCCAGGCCGAATCGGTTTCAACGTCCACGACGCGGGGTACGGAGACGCTTCGAACAATCCACTGAGGAGGACGACATGCTCAAAACCGTTGACCAGGTCCTGAAGGATCTCATTGAGACGCTGGAGGACGGCAAGAAGGGATTTCAGGAGGCGGCGGAACGGCTGGACGATGGTCGTGCCGACATCGCCAACCGGCTGCGCGGGTTCGCCGACCAACGTCAGCGATTCTCGGCCCAGTTGCGACGGCTGGCCGGCGAGCGCGGCATCCAGATCGACGAGGGAGGCTCGCTTGCGGGCGCGGTCCACCGCGGTTGGATCGCTGTGAAGGACGCGATGGCCGGTGACGCTCATGCCGTACTCTCTGCGGCGGAGTCCGGCGAAGACCACGCGGTGGCCGAGTTCGAGTCGGCGCTCGACGAGGGGGACCTTCCCTCGGACATTCGCGAGGTGGTCTCTGGACAGGCAGCGGCCGTGAAGGAAACCCACGACGCGGTGCGGAACATGCGTGACCGCGAGGGGGCCTGAGCCGACGGTGCCGCGGTAATGCGCCGATGAGCCGGTGGCGCCGGGATGAGGGCCTTCTGAGGACTGGCCGGCTCCCTGGTCCACCGGCCACCGTGGGGTCGAGGCGAAGAGCTGTTCGAGATCGTGGTGTTCTAGACTGGGCAGATGAAGGTTCTCCTGCATCCCGGTGGCGCACTCTTCGTCCTGGCGGGGCTTGCCTTCGTCGTGCGTCTCTTCGCCAGCTGGATCCCGTTCCTCGGCGGACTCGTCGCGACCGTCGCCCTGTTCGCCATGGTCTTCGGCTTCATCGGCGGTGTTTTCCTCACCCTCGTCGTTCGCAAGGGTGAGCCGGCCAGCCGGTGAGCTCAGTCGTCCCGGCCGATCGGATCCGGTTCCCCGACATCTCCTCGGCGGCCTGGGAGCACGCCACCGATCGCGCCGCGCTGCAATCGCTGCAGACGATCCCCGGATTCGACACCGTCGTCCGCAAGGTCATCGGGGCGATCGGCGAACGGAACGTCAACCTGATCTTCACCGCTCAGGCCCTGGAGGTGCGGCCCGACCAGTATCCCGACCTCCACGGACTGCTCGTCGACGTGTGTGCCACCCTGGACTGGCCGGTGCCCCGTCTGTATGTCTCCCAGACCCCACTGGCCAACGCCGGTGCGGTCGGGGTCGACACGCCCTTCATCGTGCTGAACAGCTCGCTCATCGAGCTCTCGACCCCCGAAGAGGTCCGCTTCGTGCTCGGACACGAGGTCGGGCACATCGTCAGCGAACACGCCCTCTACCGTACGATCCTGTTCCTGTTGCTGCAGTTCTCCCGATCGGTTCTTCCGATCGTCGGTCAGGCTGTCACGCCGCTCACCCTCGCCCTGTTGGAGTGGCACCGCAAGGCCGAGGTCTCCTCGGATCGGGCCGGCCTGCTGGCCGTGCAGGACCTCGACCTGGCCGTCGGCGCCCTCGGGGTGATGGCCGGAGGCATACGGGGCCGCCTGGGCACCATCAACCCCGAGGCGCTGCGGGACCAGGCCGCCGACTATGGCGACAGCCAGGGCCTCGACACGTTCTTCAAGTTCATGGCAACGGCGGGTCGGACGCACCCGTTTCCGGTCATTCGAGTCGCCGAACTCGACCGCTACGCGGACGGTGAATCCTACGCCGCCGCGATGGGGGGGGAGTATGTCCGGCGCGGTGAGGAGCCGCCGCTGTCGGAGGCGGTGGCAGCCGCGCGTGCCGGGTTCTCCGACTCGGCCCAGAAGGTGTTCACAAACGCAGATCGGTACGTCGCCGAGGCCCTCACCAACTTCGCCGACGCGATCCGCCGGCGAGCCCGCCCCTGAGTCCCGCGCCGTCCCCCCCTCAGGTCCACGAGGTGGGCGGGAGGCGGGCGGAGGCTGCTGGAGGTGGGGGGATGCGAGCGTGTGGCGACGCACGGTGGAGCCCGTGAGGTGGACCAGCACGATCGCCCACGCCCCGCCTGCATTTTCGGCACTTCGGAACGTGGCTCAGGACAAATGAACCGCTATGGTCTGTGCGGTTGCCGGGCCGTGTACCGGCAGATCTTTCATGCCCTCTGACGACAGCCGCCCCACGACGCTCACCGAGACGCTCCTCCAATCCACCGGCGCGTACGAGCTGGTGTTGTCAGCGATGTTGATCGGTCTGATCGGCTACGGACTCGATCGCTGGCTCGCTACCGGGCCGGCCCTCGTCATCGTGTTCAGTATTGCAGGGTTCGTCGGCGCATCGGTGTCGCTGTACGCCCGCTACAAGACCCAACTCGAGTTGCTGGAGTCCGAGCAGTGACCGCCGCCGATCGGCTCGAGGGACCCTCTCCCGCCCTCGAGGTCGCCCTCGACATGCTGCGCCGGTCGATCTTCCTGATACCGATCGCTGTGCTGTTCGGCGCCGTGGTGGAGGGCACCGAAGGGGTTCTGTCGGTCGGCTATGCCGTCTCCATCGTCGTGCTGAACTTCGTGGTGTCGGCGCTGCTGATCGGCAAGGCTGCGCAGATCAACTTCGCCCTGGTGTTCGGGGCCGCCGTCGGGGGGTTCGCGCTTCGGCTCGGACTGATCTTCGGTGCCGTCGTACTCGTCGCCGACCAGGAGTGGGTCCGGATCATTCCCCTGGGAATCACCCTCATCGTCACCCATCTCGGTCTGTTGGTGTGGGAACTTCGCTACGTGTCCGCCTCGATGGCCTATCCCGGCCTCAAGCCCAAGGAGCATCGCCACGGTGTCCGTGAACCTGTTCGCAGCTGAGTCAGAGGGCGGTGGTCTCGCCTTTCCGTCGATCGAAAACCTGGTGGAGTGGCCCGCCTACCTGTTCGACGGCACGTTCGCAGAGTTCAACAAGATCGCTCTCATCAGCCTGCTGTCCATGGCCATCCCCACGGTCCTGTTCCTCGCTGCCAGTCGTGACCGGGTGCCGTCAGGCTTGCAGAACATCGTCGAGGGGTCGGTCGAGTTCATCGACAAGCAGGTGATCCTCCCAGCCATCGGCCCGGACGGATTCAAGTTCCGGCCCCTTCTCCTTTCGATCTTCCTGTTCGTCTTCATCGGCAACATGTTCGAGGTCATGCCCACCTTCCACATGCCACTGAACGCTCGTATGGCGGTTCCGCTGACGCTGGCTCTGCTGGTGTTGGTCGTGTTCGTCTCCGTCGGCGTCAAAGAACAGGGCCTTGGGAGTTACCTCAAGAGCTCGCTGTTTCCCCCCGGGCTTCCCAAGGGGCTGTACCTCCTGGTCACGCCGATCGAACTGCTCTCGACGTTCATCATCCGGCCCTTCAGTCTGGCCGTCCGTCTTTTCGCCAACATGCTTGCCGGTCACATCCTGCTCGTGACCTTCGGCGTGCTGTGCATCGCCCTGTGGCGGCTGGACTTCCTGGTCGTCGTTCTTCCGTTCAGTTTCGCCATGCTCGTCGCCCTGACCGGGTTCGAGATCATGGTGTCCTTCCTGCAGGGGTTCGTGTTCGCGCTGCTCACCGCCGTGTACATCGGCGGCGCAATGCACCCGCACCACTGACGGCGCTGAACAACCGGTCTTTCGTTCCCCCGGGGATGTGAGAGAAGCGAATCGTACGATTCAAACAAGCTAGGAGAAAACCTTCCAATGAGTGCCATTGCCACCGCAGCCAGTCAGGCCATCGAGATGGCCGCTGAAGCTACCAGTGCCGCCGACGCCAAGGCCGAGGCTGCTGCCACCAGTGCCGGTTTCGCCTACGGTCTCGCCGCCATCGGTCCGGGGATCGGGATCGGTTACCTGGTCGGTCAGGCCGTGCAAGCCATGGCCCGCCAGCCCGAGGCGGCCGGACAGGTTCAGACCACCATGTTCCTCGGGATCGCCTTCACCGAGGCGCTCGCCCTCATCGGCTTCGTGGTGTTCATCCTCCTGAAGTTCGCCTGAGGCGGGGTCGCACGTGCTGCTCTTCGCCGCTGAGTCAACCGAGGTCAGCAACCCGATCCTCCCCGTCTTCCCGGAGATCTTCTGGGGGGCATTGATGTTCGCGCTGCTGTACGTGTTGATGCGCTACGTACTGCTGCCACCGGTCCAGCGGACCATGGAAGAACGCGATCAGGCACTCCGCGACGAGTGGGACGCAGCCAAGGCCGCCCAGGCCAAGGTTGCCAACGCCGATGCTGAGATCGCCGACGCGCTCGCTCCTGCCCGGGCCGAAGCAGCAACCATCATCGACACCGCCCGCACCGAGGCCGAGGCCGAGCGGGCCCAGATCGTCGCCGGCGCCCAGGCCGAGATCGATGCCATGCGACAACTCGCAACCGCCGAGATCGACGCCGCTCGCACCGAGGCGATGAGTGGCGTTGGGGCTCAGGTTGCTCAGCTGACCGCCCAGGCCACGTCCAAGGTCCTCAACCGCCCGGTCGACGCCGGTGCTGCCCAAGCAGTCGTCAGCCGGATCATGTCCGAACGAAACTAGGAACCGATGTCGATGCTGCTCCAGATCTTCGCCGCCGAAGGACCCAACGGGAACTTCCTGCCCGCTGACATCAACGAGGTCTACTGGGGATCGCTGGCGTTCTTCGTGATCGTCGGGATCCTCGTCTGGAAGGCCGGTCCCCCCACGGTGAGGGCACTCAACGGCCGGACCGATCGCATCCAGCGGGAGTTCGACGAAGCCCATGCGGCCCGGTCCGACGCCGAAGCCGCCCTTTCGGCCACCGCCGCCCACACCCCCGACGTCGCTGCGGAATCGGCGAGGATCCTCCAGGAGGCCAAGGAGACCGCATCCCGCCTCCGGATCGACACCGCCAACCGCGCCCGAGCTGAGGCCGAGGCGATGAAGGAACGGGCCACCGTCGACATTCAGAACCAGACCCGGCAGGCAATCAACGACTTGCGGGAAGAGATCGCCGACCTCACCCGCAAGTCCACCGAGGTCCTGGTCTCCGAGAGCCTCGATGACACCGCCCAACGTGGCCTCATCGACGACTACATCACGTCCGTCGAAGCCGCAGGGGGTCGTCGATGAGCGTCAACAGTGCCTACGCCGAGGCCATCAGCACGATCGCCGGCGCTGACGGGGACCTCGTCGTCACCCGCTCGGAGCTCCTGGCTTTCTCCGAAGCGCTGAGGAAGAACGAGAAGCTCCGCTCGACCCTGGCCAACCCCCTGCTGCCGGCCGACACCCGGAATCAGATCGTCGATGATCTGCTCGCCGGCAAGGTCTCGGACGTCACGCGATCCATCATCGGGCTGTTGGTCACCGCCGGGCGGGGTGGTCAGATCACCGAGATCGTCGACGCCTTCGTGTCCGCCGCCGCCGCCGGCGCGGGCAAGCGGCTGGCCGTGGTGCGCACCGCCGTGGCGCTCACCCCCGACCAGGAACGGCGACTGAACGCCGCCCTCGCCGACCAGGCGGGGGGACCGGTCGAGCTCCAGATCGAGATCGACCCTTCTGTCGTCGGCGGCATTGTCACCACCCTCGGTGACACCGTGATCGACGGCACCGTCCGTAGTCGAATCAACAAGATGCGAGAGGCGCTGTAGATGGCACTCACCTTTGACCCGAACGAGATCGCGAACACGCTCCGGAGGAACCTCGAGTCGTTCAGCACCGATGTCTCGGCCAGCACCGTCGGCACCGTCGTCGAGGTCGGTGATGGCATCGCCCGCGTCGCCGGTCTGCCCGACGCCGCCGTCAACGAGATGTTGAAGTTCGAGAACGGCACGATCGGTCTGGCGCTGAACCTCGACGAGGACACGATCGGCGCCGTCGTCCTCGGTGACGTGGACGAGATCCAGGAGGGCCAGTCGGTCGAGGCGACCGGTGACATTCTCTCGGTGCCGGTCGGCGATGGCCTGCTCGGCCGGGTGGTCAACACCCTCGGCGAGCCGGTGGACGGCAAAGGCCCACTCGCCAACGTGACGACTCGGCGCATGGAGGTCCAGGCACCGGGCATCACCGGGCGCCAGCCGGTCCACCAGCCCGTGCAGACCGGAATCAAGGCGGTCGATTCGCTGATCCCGATCGGCCGCGGCCAGCGGGAGCTCATCATCGGCGACCGCAAGACGGGCAAGACCACCGTGGCGATCGATACGATCCTCGCTCAGAAGACAACCGGTATCAAATGCATCTACGTGGCGGTCGGCCAGAAGGCTTCCACCGTCGCCCAGACCGTGGCTACCCTGGACAGCTTCGGTGCCATGGACTACACGGTCATCGTCGTGGCGCCCGCGTCAGACCCAGCACCCTTCAAGTTCCTTGCCCCCTACGCCGGCTGTGCCATGGGCCAGCACTGGATGGACAACGGCGAGCACGCGCTGGCCATCTACGACGACCTGTCCAAACAAGCCGAGGCCTACCGACAGGTTTCGCTACTCCTTCGCCGGCCCCCTGGGCGCGAAGCGTTTCCGGGGGACGTTTTCTACCTCCACAGCCGGCTGCTCGAACGGGCCGCCAAGCTCTCCGACGAACTGGGGGCCGGATCGCTCACCGCTCTCCCGGTGATCGAGACCAAGGCCGGCGACGTGTCGGCCTTCATCCCGACCAACGTGATCTCGATCACCGACGGCCAGATCTACCTCCAGGACGACCTGTTCAAGGCCGGGGTCCGGCCGGCCGTCGACGTCGGTATCTCGGTGAGCCGCGTGGGATCGGCGGCCCAGATCAAGGCGATGAAGAGCGCCGTCGGCACCCTCAAGTCCGATCTTCAGCAGTTCCGCGAGCTGCAAGCCTTCGCCGCCTTTGGCTCAGATCTCGATGCGGTCTCCCAGGCCCAACTCGAGCGGGGATACCGCCTCACCGAGCTGCTCAAGCAGGGCATCAACGCACCGGTTCCCGTCGAGGAGCAGGTCGTCCTGCTGTACGCGGGCACCCGAGGCTATCTCGACAAGGTCGAGGTCGCCGATGTCAGTCGCTTCGAACGGGACCTGATCGACTGGTTCAGGGCCCGTCACGGAGAACTACTCGACGCCATCGTCGAGACCGGACAGGTCCCCGACGAAGAGGCCCTCGAGGCGTCCATCGGCAACTTCGCCGATCAGTTCCGGGGCACGGGCCAAGAGGTGCAGGCGCCCGAGGCCACGCCTCAGGGTGCAGCGGCCGAGCGGATGGTCGACGCGCCGACCACCCTGCCCGAAGCCGACATCTCCCGGGCGAGGGACTGACCCCATGCCCGGTGGCGCCGAACGGGTTCTCCGCCGACGGATCGGCAGTGTCAAGAACACCAAGAAGATCACCCGCGCCATGGAACTGATCGCTGCCACCCGGGTGGCGAGAGCCCAGCAACGAGCCAATGCCGCCCGCCCGTACGCCGAGCAACTGACCAGGGTGATCGAGGACTTGGCAGCCGGCGGAGCCGAGGTGGATCATCCCTTGCTGCGCCGGGTCGAGAATCCCACCGCAATCGCCTTCGTCGCCTGCGCCGCCGACCGCGGGTTGGCCGGACCGTACAACTCGGCGGTGATCCGCACTGCCGAGCGGGAGATTCAGGCGCACCGAGCCGAAGGGGGCGACTACCGGATCCTGTGCATCGGCCGCAAGCCGCGAGACTACTTCGCCTTTCGGGGCTACGACGTCGACCGCGTCTTCACCGGGTTCACCGACAACCCCACCTTCGAAGACGCCCGCAAAGTGGCCCGCCGGGTACGGACCCTGTTCGACTCGGGCGAGGTCGACCAGGTAGAGCTGGTGTACACCGAGTTCGTCTCCCTGGGAACGCAGCGTCCGGTGGTCCGTCGTTTCCTGCCCCTCGAGCCGACCAAGACCGTCGCCGGCAGCGGTGATGCGGCCGCCCTGGCCGGCTACAGCTTCGAGCCTTCACCCGAGGGTGTTCTGGAAGATCTGTTGCCCCAGTACGTGGAGGCCCGCCTCTTCGCTGCGTTGCTCGACGCTGCAGCATCCGAGCACGCCAACCGCCAGCGCGCCATGAAGGCGGCCACCGAGAATGCCGAGGAGCTCATCACCAAGCTCTCGCGACAGATGAATCAAGCCCGCCAGGCCAGCATCACCACCGAGATCATGGAGATCGTCGGCGGTGCTGAAGCGCTGGACGAAGACGATGAGGATGCGGCGTAGCCGGAGTACGGAGAACAAGGAGCAATCAGCAGATGACGATGACCCAATCCAGCACCTCGACCGACACCGGTCTGCCCGACGGTCGCATCGTCGCGATCGCTGGTCCGGTGGTGGACGCCGAGTTCCCCCGCGGCCATCTCCCCCAGATCAACGACGCCGTCGAGTTCGACGTCGTCGTCGACGGTGTCACCACGAGGGTGCTTGCCGAGGTCGCCCAGCACCTGGGCGGCGGTCGGGTTCGTGCGGTCGCCCTCAAGCCGACCGACGGTCTTCGCCGCGGCCAGCCGGTTCGCAACACGGGCGGGGGAATCACGGTTCCCGTTGGCGACGTGACGCTGGGTCATGTGTGGAACGTGATCGGTGAACCGCTCGACGTTCCGATCGAGACGCTCGACATCACCGAACGATGGGAGATCCACCGTCCGGCCCCGTCGTTCGACAGCCTGGAACCGACCAAGCAGGTCCTCGAGACCGGCATCAAGGTCATCGATTTGCTCACCCCCTACCTCCAGGGCGGCAAGATCGGCCTGTTCGGCGGCGCTGGTGTGGGCAAGACCGTGCTCATCCAGGAGATGATCACCCGGGTCGCCACGCAGCACGGCGGCGTGTCGGTGTTCGCCGGCGTGGGGGAACGCACCCGCGAAGGCACCGACCTCTTTCTCGAGATGGGCGAGACCATGATGGGTGACGGCAAGACCCCCGTGCTGTCCAAGGCCGCCCTGTGCTTCGGTCAGATGGACGAGCCCCCGGGCGTGCGCCTCCGGGTGGCGCTGTCGGCGCTCACGATGGCTGAGTACTTCCGCGACGCCCAGGGCCAGGACGTGCTGTTGTTCGTCGACAACGTGTTCCGCTTCGTGCAGGCCGGGTCCGAGGTCTCCACCCTCCTCGGTCGGATGCCCTCCGCGGTCGGGTACCAGCCCACCTTGGCCGACGAGATGGGCACCCTCCAGGAGCGGATCACCTCCACCGGTGGCCATTCGATCACCTCGATGCAGGCGGTCTACGTGCCGGCCGACGATTACACCGACCCGGCCCCGTTCACCACCTTCGCGCACCTCGACGCAACCACCGAGCTCAGCCGCGACATCGCTGCCCTCGGCATCTATCCGGCCGTGGACCCTCTCGCATCGAGCTCGACCATTCTCGCTCCCGAGGTCGTCGGCGACCGCCACTACCGGGTGGCAACCAGAGTGCAGGAGATCCTCCAGCGGTACAAAGAGCTCCAGGACATCATCGCCATCCTGGGACTCGACGAGCTCTCCGAGGAGGACCGCGTCACGGTGAACCGGGCTCGCAAGGTGCAACGGTTCCTTTCCCAACCCATGTTCGTGGCTCAGGTCTTCACCGGTCTCGAGGGTGTCTTCACCTCGGTTGAGGAAACGATCGACAGCTTCGAGCAACTGGTCAGCGGCGATCTCGACGACCTGCCCGAACAGGCCTTCCTCAACGTCGGCGGCGCCGATTCCGCCCGCGAAAAGGCGGCTCGGTTGCGCAAGAGCGCCGGAGCCTAGGGATGCAGGTCGAGTTCGTCTCCCCCGAGACCACCCTCTACTCGGGCGAGGGCACCATGGTCGTCGCCCGGACCAGGGGCGGGGGCGAGATCGCATTCCTCCAAGGCCACGAGCCGTTCATCGGCTCACTGCAGACCAGTGAGGTCAAGGTGACCGAGGCCGGTGGAGACGTGCGGCATTTCGCCGTCAGAGGTGGCTTCGTGAGCGTCACCGGCGAGAAGGTCACCGTGCTGTCAGATCTCGCCGTCTCGGCCGACGCCATCGACCTGGCAATCGCCGAGGCCGACCTTGCCGACGCCCAGAGCCGCCTCGATGCCGACGAGGAAGACGAGTTCGCCATCGCCGACAAACGATGGGCCGAGTTGCGCATCCTTCTCGCTGCTGCCTGAGCTGATGGCGCCGGCAGCGCTGCCTGGCCTACGCTCGCCTTCGCTGACGCTTCGGGTCGCTCCGGCACTCGCTCCGCTCGGACAATCGGCTTGCCCTGGGTTCGCTGCCTCGCTAGCGCGTCGGCAGCCTCTCTTTAGGCGGCGGGCGGAGGCTCGGAGTACGTTCCAGGTATGAGTGAGGAACGGATGGCTCCGGAACGGAACCTGGCCCTGGAACTGGTGCGAACCACCGAGGCCGCCGCCATGGCCGGGGCCCGACTGATGGGGCGAGGCGACAAGATTGCCGCCGATCAAGCGGCGGTCGACGCCATGCGCCACGTGCTCGACGGTGTGGAGATGCACGGGACCGTCGTGATCGGGGAGGGCGAAAAGGACGAAGCGCCGATGCTGTACAACGGCGAGATCGTCGGCAACGGAGATCCGCCGTTCTGCGACATCGCCGTCGACCCGATCGATGGCACGACGCTCACCGCCGAGGGCCGGGCGGGCGCCATTGCGGTCATCGCCGCCAGTGAGCGGGGCACCATGTACAACCCCGGCTCGGCGGTGTACATGGAGAAGATCGCCGTCGGGCCGAGTGGTGCCGGAATCGTCGACATCCGCCTCCCGGTCAAGCGTAACCTGACGGCTCTGGCCAAGGCCAAACGCGTCTCGGTGTCGGATCTGACAGCGGTCGTGCTCGACCGGCCCCGCCACGCCGATCTCATCGGCCAGATCCGCGAGGCGGGCGCCCGTATCCGACTGATCTCCGACGGCGACGTCGCCGGGGCGATAGCTGCCGCCTGGCCCAATTCCGGTGTCGACATCCTCTTCGGAGTCGGTGGGACGCCCGAAGGGGTGATCAGCGCCGCCGCCTTGCAGTGCATGGGCGGGGACCTCCAGGGCCGTCTGTGGTTCCGCACCGACGACGAACGACAGGCGACGATCGACGAAGGCAGGGATCCCGACGCCGTGCTCGGACTCGACGACCTCGTCACAACCGAGAACTGCTTCTTCGCAGCGACCGGGATCACCACCGGCGACCTGATGAAAGGGGTCAGCTACACCGAGGGCGGCATCATCACCCATTCACTCGTGATGCGAGGCCGCTCCGGCACGGTGCGAGTCATCGAGGCCCATCACCAGTCGGCCAAGCTGAAGAAGATCGCTCCCATCGGCTACATCTGATCCGTCGGTGAGGCGTCTGGGTTAGGTTTGGGCCCCATGTTCGACATCTCCCGACTCCGAGTGCCCGAAGGGGCCACGGTCGACCTCGACGAGATCGATCCGCAGGACACGATCGAATGGGAGGGCGACCGCGACGAAGCCGAAGTGCGCACCGCCGAGCTCAACACGCGGTTGGAGGAGCTCCAGGAACTGCTCTACGCCGAGGGCCGACACCGCGTGCTGTTCGTCCTCCAAGCCATGGATGCCGGCGGCAAGGACGGAACCATTCGCCATGTGCTCGACGGCGTGAACCCGGCGGGCGTCAAGGTCGCAAGTTTCAAGAAGCCGTCCTCGCTCGAGCTGGCCCACGACTATCTCTGGCGGGTCCATCCTCATGTCCCCGGCGACGGCGAACTGGTCGTCTTCAATCGCAGCCACTATGAGGACGTCCTCGTGGTCCGAGTGATGGAGCTCGTGCCCGAGAAGGTGTGGAAGAGACGGTACGACCACATTCGCCACTTCGAACAGATGCTGGCCGACGAAGGCACGACGATCATCAAGGTCATGCTCCACATCACCAAGGAGGAGCAACGCGAGCGCCTACAAGACCGTCTCGACAAGGAACACAAACACTGGAAGTTCGACCCCGGCGACCTCGTACACCGGGAGCGGTGGGACGACTACATGAAGGCGTTCGAGGAGCTCCGCGAAGAGACCAGCACCCACGACGCTCCGTGGTACGTGGTGCCCGCCAACCGCAAGTGGTATCGAAACCTGGCCATCTCCGAGATCCTCGTTCAGACCCTTGAGGGGCTGGACATGCAGTATCCGCCCGCCCCACCCGACATCGCCGAGATGGTCATCCCCGAATGAGTCTGGCGGCCGACGGTCTGGTGCTGTTCCACGGCGCCGGTGGCAACCGGGATCATCCACTGTTCCTGGCGCTCGAGGAGCGGTCTCCGGTTCCCGTGGCCCGGGTGAACTTTCCGTACCGGGAACGAGGCCCCGGCCGCCGGGCGCCGGACCGGATGCCGGTGCTGGTTGAGGCAGTCCGAGCTGCCACCCTCGAAGCGTGCCGGGAATGGAGCGTCGAACCGTCCTCGGTTGCGATCGGCGGGAGAAGCATGGGAGGTCGAGCGGCGAGCCTCGCCGTCGCCGAAGGGCTCGGCGCGGGGGGATTGCTGCTGCTCAGCTACCCGCTCCACCCGCCCGGCAAGCCCGACTCGCTGCGAGTCGAGCATTTCGATCGCATCGGGATTCCTGTCCTGATCGTCCAGGGCGACAGGGACCCGTTCGGCAAGCCCGACGAGTTCGCTCCGCATCTCGCCCGCATCGCCGGGCCCGTCACCGAAGTCTGGCTCACGGGACCCCGGTCGGGTCACGACCCCAAAGGACGCGAGGACGAAGTCGTCCCCGCCGTGCTCGACTGGCTGTCGTGAGCCGGCCCTGTCACGCCAGCAGGATGTCCCGAGCCTGACCAAGCTCGGCGATCCGAGCGGCTGCTTCGAGCTCGGCAGCCCCGTGGTCCGGATGGGCGTCACGCAACAGGGTGCGGTACTGCTTCATGATCAGCCGCTTCGACGGTTCGTCTTCGAGACCGAGGACCTCCAGCGCCCACGCAACAGGGTCGTTCCATGCCCGGAGGTCGACGATCGAACCGCTGCCGCCCCCCATCACTTCGGCGATGAATCGTGCATCGACTGGTTTGCTCCACACCAGGGCATCCCGGAGAGCCTCGAAGACGACGTCGCGAGCGGCCCCGGGAAGCTGGGCGGCGGCGTAGAGCGCGGCGAGCGCATGTTGTACCGGCAGTCCCCGCTCGGCCTCGAATGCGAGCTCGAGTTGACCGTCGCGGGCCACCAGGCGGTGCGTGCTCCGCAGCAGCCCGACCGTGTCGGTCTGGAAGCGGTGCCGAACCCGGGGTTGGGGAATGCGGCGCCCCGCCGCCAGATCTTCGAGGAGCACGTACAGGGGTTCGCGCAGCTCGGCTGGGATGTGCGGCGCCATCCTGGCAACGATGCCGGCCAGGAGCAGTCCGCCTGCTCCAGGAGGAGGGTCGGTCGGAAGGTTGCGCTGCCCGAGGGCGATCCGGCGCGTCGGCGCAATCGGACGAGAATGGAAGATCTCGAGCTCGGCGATGACCACAAAACAGCACGGTACAACGGGAATCGGGGACGGTGACCAACCCCGCCCCGGCGACTCCGGACACGCCGTTTCCGATAGATTCAGGGGGGTGAAAACACTGGCGGCGGCCGCTCGGTTAGGAATAGGGTGATCCAGGGTAAGGCTGTTCATCTGGACATGGCTATGGCAATCATCCAACGAGCGGATCGACTTCGACCGCGACCATCACAGCGAGAACGGGCACAGTCTGAGCCGGTCCGGGCGAGACGGCTCACCATCGACCTGCTTGTGAACGTGGTGGCGTTGACGGCCCTGTACGGGGTGTACACCCTGGTGCGATCGGCCACGCAGGGGACCACGACCGGAGCGGTGGCCAACGCCCGGCGGGTGATGCGCGCCGAACGGTGGCTGAACCTCGCCGTCGAGGATGATCTCCAACGGCTGATCGGTTTCGACTGGCTCCTCTCACTGGCCAACCACTACTACTTGCTCCACTTCCCCGTGACCACCGCAGCGTTGCTGTTCGCCTTCGTGAGGTTCCGCTCAACGCTGTTCGTCCGGCTCCGGACCGCACTGATCCTCACGACGTCGGCCGCGCTGTTCGTGCACTACGTGTTCCCTCTCGCCCCGCCCCGCATGTTCACCGGATACATCGATGCCGGCGCACGGATCGGGCCGGACCCCTACGCACTGCCGGGCAGCGACGGGGCCAACCAGTTTGCCGCCATGCCGTCGATGCATGTCGGCTGGGCGCTCCTGGTGGGCCTGCTGCTCTACTCGGCCCACACCAACCGCTGGATCCGGCAACTGGCGCTCCTCCACCCGTTGATCACGGTCTTCACCGTGGTGATCACCGCTCACCATTTCCTGGCCGACGTCGGGGCCGGCGCGCTCCTCGCCGTCTTGGGGTGGGAGGCGGCAAGCCGCCTGCAGGTGGCCGGGTGCGTCAACCGGATCCAGCGGGAGGCCGACGATCGAGCACCGGATCTGTCGGGTTCAGGCGCTCTAGTTCCGTCCCTGCTGTATGTGGAAAGAACAGCAGGATCGTCGCAGCGGCGAGCAGCGGCAGCGGCAGCAGAATCCACAGTGCGCCGGCGATATCTCGACCACCCGCGATGAGCTGACCGACGACGACCAGGCCGATCGCTGAGCCGGAGACGGCGACCAGATCGACCCATCCGCCCGCCAGCGCACGGGCGCGCGTCGGAAACAACTCGGTTTGGTACGCCCGGATGACGGGGAACGCTGCACCGCCGAGCCAGACGGTCACCATGCCGGCGACCCAGAGGGCGGCGCCCTCCTGGGCGAAGAACGCCGCCCCGCTGACCGCCCCGATCGCCATGCTCACCGAAGCGATCAGCCGGCGGCCCCGCCGGTCGGCCATCCAGCCGGCGGCCAGGACGACCAGCCCGGCGGGAGTGGAGATCGCCAGGCGGAAGACGCTGATGTCAGCGGCGCTGAAGCCCACGTCGTCACGAAGATACTCGTTTTGGAGCTGGCCGGCCGGGGCGCTGAATGCAGCGGTGGCGAAGTAGACGAAGGCGAGAAGGTAGAACCAGCGACGACGGACGGCCGAGAAGCCCGGCGCGTGGACTCGATCGGCCGCCGAGAATCGGCGGGTCTCTGGTATCGCACGCCAGATCCATCGTACGACCGGGAGAAACAGCAACGGAACGAGGTACACGAGCCGCCATCCCCGCTCGTTGATGCCGGCGAGCGGAAGCACCCAGAGCACCGCACCGGCGCCGAGCGCACCACAGAGGGTCAACAGCGACAGGATGAAGGCTCGCATCGTGCGGGGGATTTCCTCGGTCGCCGCCAGTGTGACCAGCGTCAGCATCCCCGTCGCAAAGCCGCGAGCCACCGCCTGGGTCACGGTGAGGACCAAGAGACCAGGTGCGAAGGCACCGGCCACCGTGGACAGCGACGCTCCGGCGGCGAACAGCACGAGCAAGGGTTTGCGGCCAACGATGTCGGCGCGCCAGATCACCACCGTGGTGACCAGCACCCCGATCCTGGTGGCGGCGAGGGCGTTGGCCTGAGCGGTGTCGGTCGACCCGAACTCCGCGGCGGCGAAGGTGATCGTCTGGCCGACTGTCACGCCGATGTACGCACCGACCATCCCCAGGATCGACAGGAGCGCAATGAGGTTGGTCGTGTGACTGGTGACCACCTCGTCGGGCCACCACCAGCGGTGGCGGGGCCGCCGATCGGTCTCGCCGAGGGCACGGGACATCAGAAGGTCGATCAGTCGACCCCACACGGGAATGGCCATCCGGAACCGCGTGATCTCGAAGATCTTCACCATCCCGGGTCGATCGTGGCGCACGTCCACCTTGCGCTCATAGGTCCGAAATGGTCCGACGTCCTGCACGAAGCGGCCCGGTTCCACCTCGGTTTCTATGAGGAGGTCGGTACGAGGATCGAGGAACGCCGCCCCGCGCTCGGCAGGAACCCGCACCTCCACACGGCAGGTGGCCATCGGAACTAGCTGTGGTCCTCGAGCTCCCCGAGGCGAGATTTTAGCCGCCGGTTGGCCACATAGAGGAGAGCGCCGGCGGCAGCCAGCGGGCCGACCACCAGGAGCACCTCGTCCCATCCACCACCCTCATGAGCAAAAACGACGACCGACCTCACAAGGCCTCAGGCTAGCTCTGTACCGTGGAACACGACGGTTCGCCTAGGCGTTACCCCAAGTGACATCCCCGGAGACAATCGCGTATGCCAGAGAACGATTCGACCATCAAGACCAGCCCAGTCGCTGCGGCTCCCGACACCGATCCGTCGGTGGCGTCTGCCGCCATCGATCGCGAGGCGGTCGAGAAGGTCATCGCCATCATGCGGCCCGCCATTCAGGCAGACGACGGCGACATCTTCCTCCGCGGTGTCGATACCGCCACCGGTGTGGTCTTGGTTGAGCTCGTCGGGGCATGCGTCACCTGTCCGGTGTCGACTGCGACCTTGAAAGACGGCATCGAACGGATCCTCAAACAACGAGTCGAGGGCGTCACGGCCGTCGAGCACGTGGGTGCGACGCTGGTCGGGAGCGACGATGGCACGCCTGTGAGTCTGTAATATGCAGCCGTATTGCTGGCGTCGGCGTCCCCGCCGCCGACGACTCGCTCCGCTCGAACAATGTGCT
>JBFGLT010000026.1:0-24914 GCA_041576015.1 Acidimicrobiales bacterium | reverse complement strand
TGGCGTTTCGAGCCATGCTGGTCGGCGGCCTGGCGCTGTTCCTCGGCGGGATCGCGGCGGCGGTCTGGAGGGCCTATCGGGTGGTCGTCGTCGAGCGCATCACCGCCGCCATCGTCATCGGTGGGCTCGGTTTCGCACTCGCCCCGCTCGCCGGGACGGCTCTGCTCATCGTCATCGACGTGGTGCTGGCGGCGATCCTCGTACTCGAAGCGCTGCGCTACCCAAGGGCGGTGTGACTCAATCGGCGAACCCGGTGATGCCGCCGTCGACGGGGATGACGGCACCGTTGATGTAAGCCCCCGCTCGACTGGCCAGCCACAGCACGGTCCCGGCGATGTCCTCCGGCGAGCCGATCCGGCCCATCGGCACGGTCCCCTCCACGAAGGCCCGTCCCTCCCCCTCGAGGGCACCCTGCATCATCTTTGACTCGAAGGGCCCCGGGGCGATGGAGTTGAAGGTGATGCTGTCGCCGGCCAGTTTCTGGCCCATGTGCCGGGCGAGCATGTGGAGACCGGCCTTGGACGCCGAGTAGGAGAAGTTGTCGATCCAGACGGGGACCCCGATCCCGTTGATGGAGCCCGTCATGATCACCCGCGCCGGGTCGACCTCCGTGGCGGCTGCTCGGAGCAGGGGCAGCATCGCCTGGGTGAGGAAGAACGGCGCTTTGAGATTGACATCGATGACCTTGTCGAACCCGACCTCGGGGAACTCCTCGAGCGGCGCCACCCAGTTCGTGCCCGCGTTGTTGCAGAGGATGTGGAGCTGGTCCTCCCGCTCGGCGACCGCCGCGACGAAGGTGGCCAGGCCCTCGCTCGTCGACAGGTCGGCGGGGAGGGAGATGCACTCTCCGAGCTCACCGAGCTCGGCGGCGGCCGCGTCACAGGCGGCCGCCTTGCGAGCCGTGATGTAGACCTTGGCGCCGCCCGCCAGCAGACCCGTGGCCATCATGTAGCCAATACCTCGTGAGCCGCCGGTGACGACGGCGGTCTTGCCCGCCACGCTGAAGAGTTCGTCGATGTCCACGGCCGGAGACTAGTCGTGCGGACGATCCAGGCGCATGGGCACGTGCGGGATGCCGTCCTCGACGAACTCGTCGCCGACCCGGACGAATCCAAACGCTGCGTACCAGTCCTCGAGATACGACTGGGCATCGAGCGCCACCGGGCCCGTGGTCCGGTCGAGCGCAGCGGCGACCAGCCGGGCCGCCAGGCCCCGACCGCGCTGATCGGGGCGGGTGGCCACTCGTCCAATCCGGCGCTGTTCGCCCTCGGTCACGATCCGAAGGCACGCAGCTAGACCGTCGCCCGCTTCAACCCACAGGTGGTCGGTGCCGGGTTCGAGGTCGCGACCGTCGACCTCGTGGTAGGGACACTCCTGTTCGACCACGAAGACGTCCACGCGGAGCTTCAACAGGTCGTGGAGCTGACGGGCCGTGAGCGCACCTCCGCTGGCGCTGCTCACCGCTTCACTCATCCCGCCGAGACTAGCGTGGCAGCTAGATCGGTTGAGGCGGGACGGTGGGTTCAGCGTCGCATCCGCTCCCTGAGGCGGGCCACCATGTCCTGGAACGCCGGCTGACCCATCGACCACACCTGGGTGTCGAGCTCGTTGTCGACAGCGGCATCACCGGAGTCGATCGCATCGGTCCGTTCGATCGTGTCCTTCGTGCGCATCAGCAGCTCACGGGGGGCCGACGCTGCCCGGGCGGCCATCGACTCTGCAGTCCTCAGCAGATCGTCGTCGGCGACGCACCGCCAGGCCAGCCCGACCTCGGCGGCCCGGGAACCATCGAGAACCTCGCTGAAGAGCACCATCGCCTTGGCGGTCTGGAGGTCGGTCTTGTTCCGCAGCCGCCAGGTGTGGCCACCGCCAGGACCGATGCCGATCTGGAGGAACCGGGAATCGAACCGGGCCGACTCGGCAGCGATCACGACATCGCAGCACAGCACGGCGTTCATTCCGGCACCGACGGCGGCCCCGTTGACCGCGGCGATGGTTGCCAGCCGGCTCTCGGCCAGCCGGATGAAGCCCGCGTACACCCGACGGAGCCCGTCGTGGCCGGGGTTGGCGAGGAGTTCATCGAGGTGGCCACCCGAACAGAATCCTTTCCCCGCCCCGGTGAGGATCACCGATCGCATGGAATGATCGGCCTCGAGATCGTCGAGAGCGGCGCTCAAACGGGCGCTCATGTCAAGGGTGAAGACATTCCGCCGGTCCGGATCGTTCAAGGTCAAGATCGCGTAGCCGTCCCGCTTTTCCATCAGAACTGTGTCCACGCCCGCACGGTAGGCCAGCATGAGAGGGTGAGCGAACCGATCGACCGCTGTCTCGACCACTGGCACGACTTCTTCGAATCCGGCGGCCGGAAGGTGGACCTGCTCGCCGAACTGATCCATCCGGACTGCGTGTTCCACTCGCCCGTTGTGTTCACGCCCCAGCGGGGCGGCGACGTCACCCGGCTCTACCTGGCGGCCGCCGGCAACACGCTCATGGGGACGTCGGAGGAGCCGTTCCGGTACACCAAACAGGTGCGCCAGGGGGCGACTGCGGTCCTGGAGTTCGAGACCTCGATCGGTGGCAAGCACGTGAACGGTGTGGACATCATCACCTGCGACGATGACGGACGGATCACCGAGTTCAAGGTGATGGTCCGGCCACTCCAGGCGGTCCACGCCGTCCACGAGGCGATGGCAGCCATGCTCGACGCGATGAAGTGACGATCGGCTCTTCCCGATCCTGTGGCTGGGGATGATGTTCGGCCCATGACGACTATCAAGGAAGCCGCTGACACCTTCTTGGCCAGCCGGCGGATCGCCGTGACCGGCGTGTCCCGGGACGGTGGCCACGGAAGCAATGTGGTCTACGAGCGACTCCGCGACCGGGGCTACGAGGTTTTCGCCGTCAACCCGAACACCGACGAGGTGATGGGCGACCGCTCCTACCACAGCTTGAGCGAGATCGACGGCGGAGTGGAGGCGGTGGTGATCGGGACCAGCCCCGCCCACGCCCAGGAAACGATGGAGGAGTGCGCCGAGCTCGGCATCACCCAGACCTGGATGCATCGCTCGTTCGGAGGTGGCAGTGTCGATTCGGCAGCCGCCGAGTGGGGACGGCGCCACGGCATCACGGTGATCGACGGAGGGTGCCCGCTCATGTACGGACCGACCTCCGACATCGGCCACAGGATCATGAAGGTGTTCTGCTCCCGCCACATCCCAAAGGAAGTGTGAGCGCCGGTTCGCGGGCACACTGGCTGCTGTGCCGGTGTATTCATTCGAGGAGATCGACGTCTTCGGCCATCGGGCGCTCGACGGAAATCCCCTGGCCGTCGTGCACGATGCCGGTGAGCTCACCGACGACCAGATGCAGCGAATCGCCAGCTGGACCAACTTCTCCGAGACCAGTTTCCTCCTCCCTCCCCAGGATCCGGCGGCGGACTACCGCGTGCGAATCTTCACCCCGGAGGTGGAACTCCCCTTCGCCGGCCACCCGACGATCGGCACGGCTCACGCGTGGTTCGAAGCCGGCGGGCAGGCCCACTTGGCCGGCCGGGTCCTCCAGGAGTGCGGAATCGGACTCGTGCACCTCTCGGACCGTGGCGGGCGGATGGCCTTCGCAGCCCCGGACCTCCTGCGCAGCGGCCCGGTCGACGAGGCCGCCCGCGCTCGCACCCTGTCCATCCTGGGGATTCCCGCTGGCGACGTGGCGGTCATCGAGTGGATCGACAATGGTCCCGGGTGGGTTGGGGTGGAGGTCCGCGACACCCGGGTCCTGGCCGCGCTCCGACCCAAAGCGGTCGACGGCAGGGCCGCCTACATCGCCGTTGCGGCCGTCGGTTCCGAGCGACCGGGAGTCGATGTCGAGGTCCGGTGCTTCTTCGGACCGAACCTGATCGAGGATCCGGCGACCGGCTCGGCCAACGCCGGATTCGCTCTCTGGTTCGCGGCCACCAGCCGGGTGGGTTTCCCCTATACGGCCGCCCAGGGAAGCGCGCTGGGCCGGGACGGCCGCGTGCACGTGAGCGTCGACGACGTCGGGACGGTCTGGATCGGCGGCGACGCTCGAACAATCGTCACCGGCTCCCTGTCGGTCTCCGCCGACTAGCCTGACGACGTGCGTCCGAACGTCGAGCTGCCGACCGACGAGGGTGACACCTGGCGCCTGGAGGACCATCGGGGACGGGTCGTCGTGCTGATCTTCCACCGGCACATTCATTGACTGCCGTGCCAGGAGCACGTTGCCGCCGTGCGCGACCGTCGAGGAGAGTTCGGGACCGATGTGGAGTTCGCCCTGACCACCTTCAGCGATCCGAAGTACCTGCCGGCCTACCGCCGGCGAACCGGTTGGGATCTGCCGATCCTCATTGACGCCGACCGGACCGTGTACCGGCAGTTCGGCTACGGCCGAGGCTCGTTGTGGCGGGTGTACGGATTTCGGGTGGTGCGCCGGTATGCGGAGATCTTCCGGCGCCGCGGATTCGGTGACTATCGCATCGCAACCGAGGACACGCTTCAACTGGGCGGCAATGTGGTGATCGATGGCACCGGCGTGGCTGCGTGGGTCTACCGGGGTGCCGGCCCAGACGACCGGCCGACCGTCGACGAGATCCTCGACCAGGTCAACCGGGCGAGGTAGGCCACCCGCCGGTCACCGGATCATCACGTTCAGGACGGCCGCCGTTCGGTACCTGGGAATTCTTTTCGAACTGGGACGTCGACGCCAGACGGCGGACGTTATCGGGCACGTCAATCCCGTCGCCGAGGCGGGGATCGGCCACCGGTGCGCCGAACCGGACCGCCGCCGGAACGACGCCGGCCCACACGGGGACGTCGTAGTCCTCCTCGTCGTCGGAGGGCGGACCGGTGCGGACCTTGGCCGAGGCCCTCTCCAGCGACAGCCGGAACACCGACGTCCCCTGGACCTCCTTGGGTGTGGTCGGGCGGAGCTGGGCCTGCCGGCCCGGTACCAATCGTTCCACGAACTGAACGAGCGCTCGTTCCTTCTCTGCAGCGTCGGTCACCTCCTCCGGTATGCCGAGCACCACCAGCGACCGGTAGTTCATCGAGGGGTGAAACGACGACCGGGCCAGGACCAAGCCATCGAGGAGGGTCATCTCCACGCAGATGCTGGCGCCCTCGGCACTGGCACGGCGAAACGACCCGGCCGCTGACGCGCCGTGGAGAAGCAAATGGTCTCCGTCGCGAACACAGAACAGCGGGATGACGACCGGTTGGCCGTCCCGGACGGTGCCGACGTGGGCGATCAGCGCCTCGTCGGCGATGGCATCGATCGTGGCCCGGTCATAGTGCCCGCGGTCGGGCACCCTCCGGATTCGCAGGTCTTCGTCGATCTGGCCGTCGTCGCGGGGCTTGCTCACGGGCGTCACGTTAGATCAATCGGTCCTGTCCGACGACCGGTTTGTCCTCGCCTGGTCAGTTGGTCAAGATGACCTTGCCCGTCGTCTGACGGCCTTCCAGCAGGCGGTGGCCCTCGGCGGCGGCGGCCATCGGCAGGCGGGCTCCGATCCGCACATCGAGTTGACCGGCGCCGATCCAGGCGAAGAGGTCGCCGCTGCGCCGCCGGAGCTCGTCCCGGGACGCGATGTAGTGGAACAGGCTGGGCCGGGTGAGGTACAGCGATGGTGCCAGCTCCAACGGGCTGATCGGCTCGACCGGCCCCGAGGCATTGCCGAACGTGACCATCATGCCCCGAGCCCGCAGCAGCGACAGACTCCGCCGGAACACCGACTGCCCGACCCCGTCGAAGACGACATCGAGCGCCCGTTCGCCGGCGATCCGCTCGACCTCGTCGCCGAAGTCGACCTCCCGGTACAGGATCACGTGGTCGGCGCCGGCCCGCCGGGCCAGCTCGGCCTTCTCGGAGGTCCCGACCGTGGTGAAGACCTCGGCACCGAGCATCTTGGCCAGTTGGAGCAACAAGAGCCCGACTCCCCCGGCGCCGGCGTGCACCAGGCAACGGTCGCCGGCGCCGAGGGGAAAGGTGTCGGTGACCAGGTAGTGCGCGGTCATGCCCTGCAGCATCACGGCGGCGGCCACCTCCAGATCGACATCGGCCGGCACGGGCACCGCCTCGGCGGCGGGGAGCACGACGTGCTCTGCGTAGCTGCCCGGACAGGTGGACCAGGCGACGGCGTCGCCGACCGAGAACTCCTGCACACCTTCCCCCACAGCGCTCACTGTTCCGGCGCCCTCCATTCCGAGAACGTGAGGCAGGTTGACCGGGTACAAGCCGGTGCGCTGGTAGGTGTCGATGAAGTTGAGCCCGGCGGCGGCCACATCGACCACCAGCTGGCCCACCCCGGCGCTGGGCTCGTCGACCTCGACCCAGTTCATCACCTCGGGACCGCCGGTGCTTTCGATCTGGATGGCCTTCATGACGGCGACCCTAGCCTCCGCCACCCCTCGGCACATTCCCTGTGCCCACCGTTGCGATGCCCGCGCATGCGGCGGAGTGTCGCCACCGCGGGGCACGGGGCGGGTCGGGGTCAGGTCGGGCAGCAGCCCCCGGTGACCACGGAGTTGTCCAGCTGTTCGGCGTCGCCGGTCTTGACGTACCACTCCCAGCGAGTGGAGTCGGGCCCGTGGACCCAGGTCTCGGTTTTGGCCGCGTAACAGCAGAGCGTGTCGTCGACACCGGTGGTCTCCAGGCCGGATCCGGCGATGCGCCGCTCGGCTGCCTCCACCTCGGCGGCGGCCTCCACCTCGACACCGAGATGGTTGAGCGAGCCGGCTTCGCCCGCCCCCTCGAACAGCACCAGCTTGAGAGGCGGGTCGGCGACTTCGAAGTTGGCATAACCGGGCCGCACCTTGGCGACGGGCGTGGCGAACATCTTCGAGTAGAAATCGATCGATTCGTCGAGGTCGGCCACGTTGAGAGCGAGTTGGAGGCGCATGGTCCTGTCCTTGTGTCCTACGACCTGATGTGTCGTACGATTTGATGAGTATCGATACGATAGTCGATCAAATCGACACCTGTCAATACGTCTGGTAGGGTCGAGCCGATGAATCCCGCCGCCGGTCTGTGCTGCCCGCCGATCTCGTCGAGTGCGCTCGCCGAGTCCGAGGCCGAGCGACTGGCCGCCGTCCTGAAGGCGCTGGCCGACCCGGTTCGACTCCGCATCGTGAGCCTCGTCTCCAGTGCCGGGGAGGTCTGCGCCTGCGATCTCCCCGAGGTGCTCGGTCGAAGCCAGCCCACGGTCAGCCACCACCTCGGCCAGCTGGTGAAAGCCGGCATTCTGGAGCGAGAGCAGCGCGGCAAGTGGGCGTGGTTCCGGATCGACCAGGATCGCGTGGACGACATCCGCGCAGCCCTCGCCTGACCTCGCTTCCACGCTCAAGCGTCGAATTCTCGTCCCTGCACCACAATCGGGTGGTTCGGCGTCGGTAGACCACAAGATGTGTGGTTCGGCCACGATTTTTCCGGTGGAGAGGCGGGGGCTCAGAGGGTGAAGGTCATCTCCTCGATGAGGGCCCCGGGCAGGCGGTAGCTGTTGGTGCTGCGCATCTCGTAGCTCATCGGATCGAGCACGACCTCGGCGGTGTCGGTGAGGTCGACCAACCGGTCGCCGAGCAGGTGGAACGCGGTGTCGTCGAACCGGAGCACGTTGACCGGGGCGGCGATCTCGCCGTCCTCCACCCAGAAGGTGGCGAATCGGGTCATGCCGGTGGCCCGGCAGGCGGTCGGGTCCGAGTAGTTGAGGTACCAGAGATTGCCGACGTACAGACCGGTGCCGAGGGCCTCGAGGACCCCGTCGGTGGCCAGCGACCCCGGCGCCAGCGCCAGGGACTCGGGCGACTCCCACGACGACGCCCCGTTGGTCGGCACACCGTACTCCATGGCCGACCGGGGCGAGACGAGATGCCCGACGTACTCGCCGCGATCGATCAGCGTGATCGAGTCCGGGCGGCGGAATCCCTGAGCCTGGAAGTCCGGTGCCACGGCCTCGCCGGTCGCCTCGGCCAGCGTCACCGCCGGCGACAGCCGGGCCTCGCCGACCACCATCTGGAGCAGCGGTGTCCGCTTGGTGCGGTGGGATTCGAGCCCGAAGGCATTCCACCCCAGGAGCTGCATGAGCTCCTCGACAGCGGCGGGTGCCAGGTAGGTGCGGTAGCCGGCCGGGTTCAGCGAGACGGCGGGGCGCCTCAAGGCCTCGACCTGCTGGATCGACCAGTCGACCTTGCGACCGAATGCCTCGGAGTCCCAGGCGAAGCCGGCGTAGCCGTTCTTGGCCGCCTTGTCGGCCTGGAGGTACATCGACCAGTCGAGGTTGAACGTCCCGGCCGACGCCCAGTTGCGCTGACCGAGTGAGTTGGCGAATCCCCGGTAGATGTCGCCGCTGGCCAGGACCCCGACCAGATCGTGGCCCTTGGTCGCGGTGCGGATCTCGCCGACGGCGTCGGCGGTGTCGGGCAGCCGGCCTTCGACGATCTTCTCGCTGTCCGCCGGTTCGATGTTGTACAGCAGGAAGGGATCCTCGGGAACGTGAGGAAGCCGTTCCCGAAGCGAGCTGATCGCTTCACCCGTCCGGACCCGGTCCACATCGACGTCCCCGACGAAGGGCACCGTGGCCGAGAGGTGCCGAGAGCCGTCGACCAGCTCCAGCGACACCATCTGCTGGTGGACCGACCCGGCTTGCCGGATGTCGCCGTGGTTGAACCGCACGAAGTCGGTGCGCTCACCCTCCAGCGACGCGAGCAGGACCTCGTCGCCGCTCAACCGGCCGGACGCCCACGTGATCAGCTCGTCGAAGGCGGATCGCACGGTCATCCCTCGCCTCCGAACACCTCGACGTCGCGGAACAGACATGGTGGCGAGGCGTGACCGGTGCCGATCATCTGGTTCAGTTCCCCCTTGCCGCAGTTGGGTGTGCCCATCACCGTGAAGGTGCCGGCATCGCCCACACCGTCGAGGCTTCGCCAGAAGCTCGACGAGATCCCCCGATAGCTCGGGTTCCGCACCGTCGTGGTCAGCTCGCCGTTCTCGATGAGCCGGCCGTATTCGCAGGAGAACTGGAACTTGTTGCGGGAGTCGTCGATCGACCACGAGCTATTGGTCTGGAGGTAGACCCCGCGCTCGACCGATGCGATGAGTTCCTCGAGGGTCTGATCACCCGGCTCCACGTTGAGGTTGGCCATCCGGTCGATCGGCGGCCGGTTCCACGAGCAGGCACGGCTGTTGGCCACGCCGTCGATCCCTGCCCGAGCACTGGACACGGCCCCGCCGAGCGGTCGGACGAGGATGCCATCCTGGATCAGGTACTGCCGCTGGGCGGGGGTGCCGTCGTCATCGAACCCGTAGCTGGCGAGCTGGCCCGGCACGGTGGGATCGAAGGTGACGTTCAGCTTGTCCGAGCCGTAGCGGAACGAGCCGAACATATCGGTCGTGACAAAGCTGGTACCGGCGTAATTGCGTTCGTCGCCCAGGATCCGGTCGAGCTCGAGTGGATGGCCGATCGATTCGTGGATCTGGAGGATCATCTGGTCCGGGGCCAAGATGACGTCCATCGTGCCCGAGGGGCAGTTGGGGGCGTCGAGAAGCTCGAGAGCCTCGGCTGCGAGCCGGGGGGCGGCGTCGCCGAATCCGTAGCGGTCGAGCAGCTCCAGGCCTCCCTGACCACAGAATGCGTTGCGTCCGAAGGTGCGGATCTGGGTGTTGGTGCCTTCGTTGGCGACCGCCCGCAGGCTGGGATAGACGAATCGGAACTGCTGTGCAACCCGGCCGCCGTCCGAGGTGAGCAGCAGCGTATCGACGTCGCGGTGGCCGAGTCCGGCGGCCCAGTCGACGATCCGATCGTCGATCGCCATCCGCCGAGACTGGAGCATGAGCATTTCGATGCGCTCGGGCATCGCCCCGGGGTCGATCGCCTTCTCGACAGGCGAGACGTAGGTGCCGACCGGATGACCGAACGGCGGCTCGCTGATCATCCCGATGCCGGCGGTCGCCCGGGCCCACCGGCGAGCCTCCTCGACGGCGGCGTCCAGGCCGTCGTCAGTCAGATCATTGGTCGCGCCATATCCCAGCCCGCCGTCCTGCCAGATCGAGAACATCACTCCGATGTCCACCAGCAGGCTGGGGGGACCCAGCACATTGCGCTCGACAACCAACGATTCGGCTCGCTCGTCGACGAGCCGCACCGAGGCGTAGTCGACATCGTCGGGCAGGCGCTCTCGCAGTCGCGCTTCGAGCGTGACCTCATTCGTGACCGTCATGTCCCGAGCGTAGTAGTGCGCCCACCATCCGAAAGCGGGAACCGTCGTGATCTCGCCCCACCGGCGGCCGGGTTTCCCGTAGGATCGCCTTCGATGGCCAGAATCGACGCCGACTCCACCGACCGACTCTCGATCGGCTCCGCCCGGTCGGGTTCCTTGCACTCCGCCCGATGAACGACTCCCGCATGGGCTGGGCCTTCGTCGGCGTCCAGATCGTCCTGCTCGCTCTCGTGCTTCTTCTCCCCGGGGGTGACGACTGGTCCCGGCCCGGATGGCTGCGGGGCGTGGCGCTGGCGCTCAACATCGTTGGCTTCCTGCTGCTGGTGGCGGGTACGTTCGGTCTCGGCCGGTCACTCACCCCCAACCCGGTACCGCTGCCGGACGGCCGGCTGCAGACGGCCGGGCTGTACGCCTTCATGCGCCACCCCATCTACACCGGTGTGATGGCCATCGTCGCCGGCATCAGCCTGGGGTCGGGGAGCTTCGTCCGTGCCGCGATCGGTGTGCTCACGATCGTCTTCTTCAACGTCAAGGCGCGCTGGGAGGAGTCCCGCCTGGCCCGCCACTACCCCGAATACCTCGCCTACGCCGCCGTCGTCCCCCGCTTTCTCCCGCGCCTGCGCTGATCGTTGGGGTCAGGTCTACGTTTGCCTCGTTGGGGTCAGGTCTACGTTTGCCTCGGTCGGGCTCGGCCCGGCGGGCGTTCGTTCGCCAGCGCGGGGCTACGATCGGCGCCAGCGGTCAGCGAGCAACCACGGGTCGTGGAGGTGGATGCCACAACTTCGCCGGTCTGGGCCCAGTCAGGACCACAGCGTCACGTGCACGCTGGGGCGAAACCGGGAGATGTGGGCTGCCGAGCCGGACAGCGTCGCTTGCATCGCCCGGGGGGTGGACACGAACCGCAGTAGCTCGGCGGCGGCCGGGGTCAGCGCCTGCCGGTCGACCCCGTACGCGGTCCAGGTGCCGTGGACCCCGTGGCCGGGGATGTCGACGGTCGCCAGTTTCTGTTCCCGGAGCTCACCCGTCACCCGATGGGCCAGAGCGAAGGCGATGCCGCTGCCGGTCCTGGCCTCGGCCAGCGCCGCCTCACCGCTCTGGAATACGAGTTGACGCCGCTCGGGCACGCCCAGCGAGCCGAGCAGACGGTGGACGACACCACCGGTCTCAACCGCCGCAGGCCCGAGGAGCCACATGTGTGCCGCCGCATCGGCGGGATGCAGCCGGCGGCCGGCCAGACGGTAACGAGCAGCGACGACGGGGACGAGCTGGTACCGCACGAACGGCACGCTGTGAAGCTCTCGTTGGAGCTCGCCCACGGCCGGCCCGATCGCCAGGTCGGTGCGACGCCCGGCGAGGAGGTCGGTGAACTCACCGGCACCGTGAACCGCCAGCTCCACCCGGAGGTCGTTGGCCCTGGTCGTGAACAACTGGATCAGACCGGGAGCCGAGTACTCGGCGAACAACGAGGACACAGCGAGCCGGAGCAGGCGCTGTCCGTCGGCGGCGGCGTGCACCTCGGCGCGGGTCTGCTCCTGGAGACCGAGCAGCTCGACCGATCGGGTGGCCAGACGCAGTCCGCCGGGGGTGAAGACCAGACCGTCGACGGTCCTGCGGAACAGCGTGTCGTCGAGCTCGCGCCGGAGTGCCCCGATGTGGTTGCTGATCGCCGCCTCGCTCACACCGAGCTCGACGGCGGCGCTCTTGGATGCCCCGTGTTTCACGACGGCCACGTAGGCCCGCAGTTGGGTCGGCGTCACAGCGCCTGCTCCCCTCCGATCAGGGGGGTCTGTGCCCTTCCCACCTCTGCCACTACAGCACACCCCGACCGACTTCAGCGAACCGTGAAGTGACCGTTGACACATACAGGCTCGACGTGGCCTGATGGGGCCACACCGGCGACGGAGAAAGGGTTGAGATGCAGGTACCAGCGCCGTTTGAATACGAACGGGCCACCAGCGTGGATCACGCCATATCGCTCCTCGAGCGACTGGGCGACGAAGCGCGCGTTGTGGCCGGAGGGCACAGTCTGATCCCGATGATGAAGCTGCGGCTGGCCATGCCGGAGTACCTCATCGACATCAACGATCTCGTCGACGAACTCCAGTACATCACCATCACCGACACCGAGGTCCGCATCGGGGCCCTCACTCGACACCAGCAGCTGCTCGAACACGACGGGCTGGCCGAGGTCTTTCCCATATTCCGGGACGCCGAGAAGGTCATCGCCGATCCGGTCGTCCGCAATCGTGGCACCCTGGGCGGCTCGCTCTGTCAGGCCGATCCGGCCGAGGATCTCAGCGCCGTCTGCGACGCCCTCGAAGCCAAATGCGTCATCCGGAACACGTCGGGCGAGCGGGTCGTCGAGATGCACGACTTCCACCAAGGCCCGTACGAGACGGCGGTCGGCGACGGCGAGATGCTGACCGAGGTCCGGTTCCCCGTCCGGCCGAACTCCTCCAGCGCCTACCACAAGGTGGAGCGCCGAGCCGGCGACTGGGCCGTGGCATCGGCCGGGGCGGCGGTCACCATGAACGGCGACACCATCGCCGACGGCCGGGTCGGGCTGTGCGCCGTCGGTCCCAACCTCACCAACGTCCAGCCGATCTCCGACGCCCTACGGGGTCAGCCACCCTCGGAGGACCTCTACGCACGGGTCGGGCAGATCGCTGCCGACAACGCCTCGCCCACAACCGACACGCGCGGCACCGCTGCCTACAAGACCCACCTGGCCAAGGAGCTCACCATCCGCTCCCTTCGCAAGGCGGTCGCCCGAGCCACAGGACAGGAGGCCTGACATGGAAGTCACCATCAACGTCAACGGTGAAGACGTCACGCGGGACATCGAGCCACGCACACTTCTGGTCCACTACCTGCGGGACCACCTCGGCCTGACCGGCACCCACTGGGGGTGCGACACCTCCAACTGCGGCACATGCGTCGTGTGGGTCGACGAAGAACCGGTGAAGAGCTGCACCCACCTGGCCGCCATGGCCGGCGGCCACCGGGTCCGGACCGTCGAGGGCCTCGAGGGCCCCAGTGGCCTCGATCCCGTTCAAGAGGGATTCATCCAGTGCCACGGCCTCCAGTGCGGGTTCTGTACGCCCGGCATGATGATGACCGCCCGGGCGTTGCTCGACCGCAACAACGATCCCACTGAGGCCGAGATCCGGGAGGCGATCAGCGGTCAGATCTGCCGGTGCACCGGCTACTCCACCATCATCAGGTCGATCCAATGGGCGGCCGCCAAGGAACGAGAAACCTCCGTTTCGCTCGAAGGGAGCCCGGCATGACCGTCGTCGACGAGAACACCAACCAGGTCCCAACGCCGGACAACAACCTCAACGACCACAAGCCGGTCGGATTCGGCCGCATGCTGCGAAAGGAGGACCCGCGCTTCGTGCGAGGCAAGGGTCAGTACGTCGACGACATCACCCTGCCGGGCATGTTGCACATGGCCATCCTGCGCAGCCCCTACGCCCACGCCAAGATCCTGTCGATCGACACCTCGGCCGCCGAGGCCCATCCCAAGGTGACCGCCGTCGTGACCGGCGCCATGCTCGCCGAGCACGGCCTGGCGTGGATGCCGACCCTGTCCAATGACGTCCAGGCCGTCCTCGCCACCGACAAGGTTCGATTCCAACATCAGGAGGTCGCCTTCGTGGTGGCCCTCGATCGGTACTCGGCCCGGGACGCGCTCGAGCTGATCGATGTCGAGTACGAGCCGCTCGACCCGGTGATCGACGTCCGCACAGCCCTCGATCCAGATGCGCCGCTGATCCGCGACGACCTGGAAGGCAAGACCACCAACCACGTCTTCAACTGGCAGACCGGCGACGCCGACGAGACCCAGCGGGTGTTCGACGACGCCGAGGTGGTGGTGAAGCAGGAGATCATCTACCCGCGGGTCCACCCCGCTCCGATGGAGACCTGCGCCTGCATCGCCGACCTCGACCCGATCAGCGGGAAGCTGACCCTCTACTCGACCACCCAGGCTCCGCACGCCCACCGCACGGTGTACGCCCTCGTCGCCGGTCTTCCCGAGCACAAGATCCGCATCGTCGCCCCCGACATCGGCGGCGGATTCGGCGGCAAGGTGCCGATCTATCCCGGCTATGTGTGCGCGATCGTCGCATCGCTCCTGATCGGCAAGCCGGTGAAGTGGGCCGAGGACCGCACCGAGAACCTGGTCAGCACCGGCTTCGCCCGCGATTACATCATGATCGGTGAGATCGCCGCCTCCCGGGACGGCAAGATCCGTGCCGTGCGCACCAACGTGCTCGCCGACCATGGCGCCTTCAACGGGGTGGCCGCCCCGACGAAGTACCCGGCCGGGTTCTTCGGCGTGTTCACCGGCAGCTACGACCTCGAGGCGGCGTTCTGCAACATGGACGCCGTCTACACGAACAAGGCGCCGGGCGGAGTCGCCTACGCGTGCTCGTTCCGCATCACCGAAGCCGTGTATCTGGTCGAGCGGATGGTCGACGTGCTCGCCCACGAACTCGACATGGACCCGGCCGAGCTACGTCTGAGGAACTTCATTCAGCCCGACCAATTCCCCTACGAGACCAAGACCGGGTGGGTGTACGACTCGGGCGACTACGAACCGACGATGCGCAAGGCGATGGCGATGGCCGGGTACGAGGAGCTTCGGCGGGAGCAGGCCGAGAAGCGGGCCCGGGGTGAGCTCATGGGCATCGGCATCGCGTTCTTCACCGAGGCCGTGGGCGCCGGTCCCCGCAAGGACATGGACATCCTCGGCCTCGGCATGGCCGACGGTTGCGAGCTTCGAATCCACCCGACCGGCAAGGCGGTGGTACGGCTGAGTGTGAAGACCCAGGGTCAGGGGCACGAGACGACGTTCGCCCAGATCGTTGCCGAGGAGATCGGCATCCCGCCCGACGACATCGAGGTGGTCCACGGCGACACCGACAACACGCCCTTCGGTCTCGGCACTTACGGCAGCCGGTCGACCCCGGTGTCGGGGGCGGCCGCCGCGCTGGTGTCCCGCAAGGTGCGGGACAAGGCCCAGATCATCGCATCCGGGATGTTGGAGGTGAACGTCACCGACCTCGAGTGGGACAAGGGCTCGTTCCACGTGAAGGGCGATCCGAGCAAGTCGGTCACGATCCAGGACATCGCCATGAAGGCGCACGGAGCCGGCGATCTACCCGAGGGCGTCGAGGGCGGCCTCGAGGCCCAGATCTGCTACAACCCGTCAAACCTCACCTACCCGTTCGGTGCCTACATCTGCGTGGTCGACATCGACCCGGGCACGGCGGAGGTCAAGGTTCGTCGCTTCGTGGCGGTCGACGATTGCGGCACACAGATCAACCCGATGATCATCGAGGGACAGGTGCACGGTGGTCTCACCGATGGGGTGGGGATGGCGCTCATGCAGATGATCAGCTTCGACGAGGACGGCAACTGCCTTGCCGGGTCGCTGATGGACTACCTGATCCCGACCGCCATGGAGGTTCCCGACTGGGAGACCGGCCACACGGTGACACCGTCGCCTCACCATCCGATCGGGGCCAAAGGCATCGGTGAGTCGGCGACGGTCGGGTCACCGCCGGCGGTGGTCAACGCCGTGGTCGACGCCCTCAAGCCGTTCGGGATCCGCCACGCCGACATGCCTCTCACACCCAGCCGGGTGTGGGAGACCATGCAGGGCAACCACACCCCGCCGATCTAGACCGTAGGCGGGTGGTGACCCCTGCGGCCCGCGCCCTCCCCGGCTTGCCTAGCATCGACATGGGGTGGCCACGTACCGTGGAGGAGCAGACATGATCAACGCACATCGCATCGCAGACCGGGTGGGCGAGCTGGTGCAGCAACGGCGCCCCTTCGTGCAGGCGACCGTGGTGCGGGCTCAGTGCCCCACGTCGGTCCGCCCGGGAGATGCCGCGGTGGTTCTCCCCGACGGTTCCATCGAAGGGTTCATCGGCGGGCAGTGCGCCGAGGGTTCGGTCCGCACGGCGGCGCTGGACGTGCTCAAGTCGGGCGAGGCGCTGCTCCTTCGTATCCTTCCCGAGGACAGCGACGAGTTCCCGGCCACGTCTGGCGCCCTGACGACCGTCAACCCCTGCCTCAGCGGCGGGGCGTTGGAGATCTACCTCCAACCGATGATCCCGGCGACGAGCATCACCGTCGTCGGCAACACCCCGATAGCCGATGCCCTCGCCACCCTGGGGGCATCGCTCGGCTATGCGATCACGACCTCGCCCGATTCGCTGCCCGGCGCCGAACAGACCCCATCGGCGGTGATCGTGGCCAGTCACGGGCGCAACGAGGAGGCGACCATCCGGGCCGCCCTCGACGCCGGTGTAGGCTTCATCGGTCTGGTCGCCAGCCAGCGGCGGGGTCGTGCGGTGCTCGACGGCATGGCCCTCAACGACGAGGAGATCCGGGCCGTCCATTCCCCGGTCGGCATCTGGATCGGTGCCAGAACCGCCGAGGAGATCGCCCTCTCGATCCTCGCCGACGTGGTGAAAGCGGTCCGTCTCGAGGGCCTCGGGCCACCGAAGTCCGACTCGCCGCCGGTGCCAACCACCGCCGTCGATCCGGTCTGCAACATGACCGTCACCATTACTCCGACGACACCTCACCTCCATCACGACGGCGACGACTACTGGTTCTGCAATCCGGGCTGCCGTACCCGCTACGCCGAGGAACTGGGAGTCGGATCGACCTGATGCCGGTCCCGCTCGCCGATCTGAAGGAACGTCTGGCCGGGGTCGACTACCTGGTCGATGACGGGTTGGCCATGGCGCTGTTTCTCGCTCAGGCCATCCGCCAGCCGCTCCTCCTCGAGGGCGAACCGGGTGTCGGCAAGACCGCTGCCGCCAAGGCGCTGGCGGCTGCGCTGGACACCGCCCTCATCCGGCTGCAGTGTTACGAGGGCATCACCGCTTCCGAGGCGCTCTACGAGTGGAACTACCCCCATCAGCTCCTTTCGATCCGCGCCGCCGAGGCGGGCAGCGGCACGCTTCAGGACCGCGATCTGTTCTCCGAGGCGTTCCTGCTCGACCGTCCGCTCCTCCGGGCGGTTCGCCATCGGGGTCCGGATCCGCCGGTCCTGCTGATCGACGAGATCGACCGCGCCGACGATGAGTTCGAGGCGCTCCTGTTCGAGTTCCTCGCCGAGGCTTCGGTCACCGTCCCTGAGATCGGGACCTTCACCGCCGTCGAGCCACCCATCGTGATCCTGACCTCGAACCGGAGCCGGGAACTGCACGATGCCCTCAAGCGCCGGTGTTTCTACCACTGGATCGACTACCCCTCGGTCGAGCGAGCCGCCCAAATCGTCCGCCGCAACGTTCCGAGCGGATCGACCCAGCTCATCGACGCCGCAACCGGCTTCATCGCCCGAACCCGCACCCTTGATCTCGACAAACCGCCGGGTCTGGCCGAGGTGATCGACTGGGTGTCGGCGCTCCACGCGCTCGGCGTAAGTGAACTCGAGCGGGACACCGGCCTGGCCACGCTCGGAGCTATCGCCAAGAGCCCGGACGATCTGGCGACCCTTGCCGGCGCCTTTGCCGAGACCGGGGCCGACCGGCCATGAGGCGCTCGTCCTACGCTGGGTAGGTGCTGTTCGCCGGGATCGACCGGGCCATCCTGGGCGCCACCCTCGCCCGCCGGCTGACGGCGGCCGGTCTGGCCGTGCCGCTGTCGGCCACCAACCGGTTCGTTCGTGGTCTGGATGCGGTCGGCCCGCTCACCAAAACCGACCTCTACTGGCTGGCGCGGACGAGTCTGGTGTCGGATCATCACGACCTGCCGCTGTTCGACCAGGTGTTCGCGGCGGTGTTCGACAGCTCGCTCGACGAGTTGAAGGCCCCCGGCGCCCGCCGGGCCGGTCCGCTGCCCTCCGCCCGGCCCGACGACGCGCTCGTGCCGCTGCGGGTGAGTGACGCCGACGTCGAGATGCAAGGACATGGGCTGCCGTGGGCAACCCTCCCATCGGTTGGCCCCGACGAGGACGACGACGGCGCCGGCGACGATGTCCTCCTTCCCGAGCGGCTGCCATCGGACCTGGCGGCCGAGATCGACACGCCCTTTGACCTGCTCGACCCGAACCAACTGGCCGCCGTCGAAGAACTGCTCTCGCATGCGCTGGAGACCTGGCCGCTGCGGACCAGCCGGCGTCACCGGGCGTGGGCGAGCGGCCGGCGCGTGGAACTGCGGGGGACGCTGCGTGCTGCGCATCGCACCGGCGGGGAGCCGTTCCGGATCCACCGGACCCGGCGTCGCTCCCGGCCCCGACGGGTCGTCATGGTGGTCGACGTGAGCGGCTCGATGCAGTCGTTCACCCGCCCCTACCTGCATCTCACGCGCGCACTGGTGATGGCCGGTCGGGCCGAGGTCTTCGCCTTCGCCACCGATGTCACCCGCATCTCGGCGTCGTTGCGTCACCGCTCCGCAGTCGAGGCGATCGACCGCGCCAGCGAGGAGGTGACCGACCGGTTCGGCGGCACGAGGCTGGCGTCGAGTCTCCGAACCATCCAGCAGCATCCCACCTGGGGCGGACTCCTGCGCGGGGCGATCCTCGTGATCGCCTCCGACGGCTGGGACACCGACCCCGCCGCCGACACCGAGCGGGAGATGGCCAAGCTCGCCCGCCGGACCCACCGCATCATCTGGCTGAATCCCCGCAGCGCCGACCCGAGGTTCGAGCCCATGGTGGCCTCGATGGCCGCCGCCCTCCCCTACTGCACCGATTTTCTCTCCGGCCACTCGCTTCGCGCCATGACCGAGGTCATCAGCGCCATCGCCCGCTGATTGGGGTCAGGTCTACGTTTGCCTCGATGGTGTCAGGTCTACGTCTGCCTCGTGGCACCCACCTGTGCGCCTGCTGCGTGTCCACCGAGGTGTAGCGAGAAGCACCAGACCCGTCGGTCGACGACCCGACATCACGGGAGAGATGTGGACCCGACCCTTCTGGCGGACGCCTCCTAGGCTCGGGGCGTGGCCGGCCCCTCGCACCGCACGATCAGCACTGCGTCGGCCGTGCTGTTCATCCTCGGCTGCCTCGCCTTCTACATCGACTCGCTCTACCACGCCGGTGTCACGCTGTTTCTGGCCGGCAGCCTGTTGATGCTCGTCTCCGCCCGACGATGATGCCGTCGAGGCAAACGTAGACCTGACCCCTAGCAGATGCGGGGGAGCACCTCGCCGAGGGGGAGGTCGACGACGCGGGTGGCGCCGAGTCGTGTCTTGGCGACGACGACACCGGGGTGATCATCCACCACCCGGCCGATCACTCGGGCACCGGCGCCCTCCGGGTGGGACCGCATGGCGTTGACGACATCATCGGCGGACGACTTCTCGACGATGGCGATCATCTTGCCCTCGTTGGCGATGTACATCGGGTCGAGACCGAGGAGCGAACAAGCGCCGGCAACCGCCGGCGGCACCGGGACGAGCGATTCCTCGTAGGCGATCCCCACTCCGGCGACGGCGGCGATCTCCGCGAGCGAGGCCGCCACTCCCCCGCGGGTCGGGTCGCGGAACACGTGGGCATCGGGACAGACCCGGAGGATCGACGCCACCATCCGGTGCAGCGGTGCCGAGTCCGACCGAACGTCGGTTCCGAACTCCAATCCCTCTCGCTGCGACAGGACCGCCACACCGTGAACGCCGATGTCCCCGCTGACGATCACCACGTCCCCAGGGGTCGCCCGGTCGGGACGGATGTCCACGCCATCGGGAACCTCGCCGATACCCGCTGTGTTGAGGAACAGCCCGTCGGCCGATCCGCGTTCGACGACCTTGGTGTCCCCGGTCACGATGCGAATCCCCGCCCCGACAGCGGCAGCAGCCATCAGCTCCACGAGCCGCCCCAGCACCGCCATCTCCAGCCCCTCTTCGATGATGAACCCGCAGCTCAGGCCGACCGGCTGCGCTCCGCTCATCGCCAGATCGTTGACCGTGCCGTTGATCGCCAGCTCGCCGATCGAACCGCCGGCGAAGAACAGCGGACGGACGACATAGGAATCGGTCGAGAACGCCAGCCGGCTCGCCGGGACATCCAAGACCACCGAGTCGTGCAGCCCGTGCTCTGGCGCCGGCCCGAAGGCCGGGACGAAGAGGTGCTCGACCAGCTCGGCCGACAGCCGGCCGCCGCCGCCGTGGCCGAGCACGACCCGGTCATAATCCCGGAGCGGCAGTGGGCACGACCAGCTCGAGAAGTCGACTCCACTCATACCGCCACAGGGCTCCCGCCCAGCCGCCGGTACTGGTAGTAGGCGGCACACGCCCCCTCACTCGACACCATCGTGGCGCCCAGCGGTGAACGCGGCGTGCACTCGCGTCCGAACGCCTCACACTCGTTGGGTTTGATGAGCCCTTGGAGCACCTCGCCGCTGCGACACAGCGACGATTCCGGAGCGTCGACGGCAGCCACCTCGAACCGGACCTCGGCATCGAAGTCTCGATAGGCGGGCGAAAGCCGCCAGCCGCTGTCGGGGATCTCGCCGATGCCCCGCCACCGCCGGTGACACACCTCGAACACGTCGCTCACCAGCGTCTGCGCCGGAACGTTGCCGCCTTCGGAGACAACCCGAGCGTAGGCATTCTCCAGTCTCGCCTCCCCGGCCTCGAGCTGGTGGACGACTCGTCGGATGCCCTCCAGCACGTCGAGCGGTTCGAATCCGGTCACCACGATCGGCACGCCGTGGGTGGCCACCAGCGGCTCGTACTGCCGGATCCCCATGACCGAGCACACGTGCCCGGCGGCCAGGAACCCGTCGACGCGGCTGGTCGACGAGGAAACGATGGCTTCGATGGCGGGAGGTACCAGCACGTGGCTCACCAGCGCCGTGAAGTTCGTCAACCCACGCTCCTTGGCGAGGTGGACCGCCATCGCATTGGCCGGTGCGGTCGTCTCGAACCCGATGGCGAAAAGGACCACCTCGCGGTCAGGATGCTCCTCGGCGAGCCTCACGGCGTCGAGCGGCGAATAGACCACTCGCACGTCACCGCCCCGACTCTTGACGGCGAACAGGTCATCGGTCGATCCGGGCACCCGCAGCATGTCTCCGAAGGAACAGAAGATCACCTCAGCTCTGCCGGCGATTTCGATCGCCTTGTCGATCACCCCGAGCGGCGTCACACACACCGGGCAGCCAGGGCCATGGATCAGCTCGATCTGGACCGGCAGCAGCTGGTCGATGCCGTTCCGGATGATCGAATGGGTCTGGCCGCCACAGACCTCCATGATGGCCCACGGCCGCGTAGTCGTTCGGGCGATCTCGTCGAACAGGCGACCGGCCAGCTCGGGATCGTTGAATTCATCCAGGTACTTCACAGTGCGTTCCCTCCGCTCGCCTCCGGGTCGCTCCGGTCTCGCTTCGATCGAACACCCGGCCACCACAGCCACTCCGCGGCTCCGGTCCGACTCCGCAGCCTCACGGTCCTCCTCCGCTGTCCTCGAGCTCGTCGTCGAGGACGCCGAGCTCACGGAAGGTGCGGAGCGTCTCAAGAGCCGACTCCTCGTCGACCCTGGAGATGGCGAAACCGACGTGCACGATGGCATAGTCGCCGACGTCGATGTCGGGAAGGAAGGCCAGGCAGACGTCCTTGCGGATGCCGTCGAAATCGATGATGGCCATACGGGTTCCCCGGTCATCACGGATCTCGACGATCTGGCCCGGTATGGCGAGGCACACGACAGCGCTCCTTCTAGGTACCGATGGGTTGGGTGGCGACGATATAGGCCTGACCGAGGGCCAGGCCGCCGTCGTTGGGGGGAACGATGTGATGGGTGAGGACCGGCCGGCCGGTGCGACCCAGTCGCTCCTGACAGAGATCCAGCAACAGCGCGTTCTGGAAACAACCGCCGCTGAGCACTGCCGGCTGAGAAGAATCGGGAGCAACCGCCTCGACGACCCGTGCGACTGCGCCGGCTACCGCCAGATGGAACCCAGCGGCGATGGCTTCGACCGACGCCCCGGCGTCGAGATCCTCGACGACGCCTCGAAGCACCGGCGCAGGGTCGAGAACCTGGCCGTCCCATCCGAACCGGTACGTGCGGTGCTCGGCAACCCCCGCCGTTGCCAGGATCTCGAGCTCGATAGCGGCCTGCGCCTCGTACGTGATCTCGTGACGCACCCCGAGCAGCGAAGCCACGGCGTCGAACAGCCGCCCCATACTCGAGCTCAGCACACACTCGACGTTGCGCTCCAGTTGGATCCGAAGCAAGCGCTGTTCATCTGCGGCGGTTTCGGCCACGGCCGGGATCGATGGGTCCCAAGTGAGGCCCGTCGCCCATAGATAGGAGAGGGCCATGCGGCTTGGATACCGGACGGCGCCGTCACCGCCCGGGAGGGGGACCGGTCGAAGCCAGCCGGCGCGGCGGAACGATCGAGCGTCGGCGAGCAGGATCTCGCCACCCCAGACCGTCCCGTCCGATCCGTAGCCGGTGCCGTCGAACGCCACGCCGACCACCTCGGTGTCCGGTTCCAGGCCGTGCTCGGCCATCACGGCGGCCACATGCGCCCAGTGGTGTTGTACCGATGTCACCCCGCTCTGGCGGCTGTCCCGCTGGCGCGCCCATCTCCCGGAGGCGTAGCCGGGATGGGCATCGACGGCCACGGACGTCGGTCTGATTGCGAAGAACCGTTCGAACCGTTCGACCGATTGCTCGAAGGCGCGGATGGTCTCGAGGTTCTCCATGTCACCGATGTGCTGGCTGATCCACGCCTGGCGCCCGGTGGTGAGACAGAAAGTGTTCTTCAGCTCACCGCCGACGGCAAGGACGGGGTGGCCGGCGGCCGGGAGCGTCACCGGCACTGGTGCGTATCCGCGTGCCCGCCGGATGGGCAGAAGGCGGCCCCCGACGACCCGCACCACCGAGTCGTCGCAGGGCACGGCGATGGGACGGTCGTGGGTCAGAATCCGGTCAACCAGCGGTCCGAGCTTTGTGACCGCATCCTCGTCGCCGTGGACGATCGGTTCGCCTGCGAGGTTGCCACTGGTCATCACGAGCGGTCCTGCGCCGGCATCGAAGAGCAGGTGGTGCACGGGCGTGGAGGGGAGCATCACCCCGATCAGCGGGTTGCCGGGCGCGACCGGCTCGGCCACCGCCGAACGCCGCTGGGCCCGGGCGAGAACGATCGGACTGGCCGGTGACTGCAACTCGCCGGCTTCGGCGTCGCCGAGACAGGCGACCGAGCGAGCCTGCGCCATCGATGCAACCATGACAGCGAAGGGCTTGTCGGGTCGGTGTTTGCGGTTGCGCAGTTCGACCACGGACCAATGGCTTGTTGCGTCGCAGGCGAGGTGGAACCCGCCGAGTCCTTTGATGGCGACGATCTGGCCGGCCCGTAGGGCCTCGACAGCCTGAGCGATCGGATCGCCTGTGACAGCGTTCCCCGCCGAATCGAGCAACGCCAGCCTCGGCCCGCAGACGGGGCAGGCGATCGGTTGGGCGTGATAACGACGGTCGGCCGGGTCGGTGTACTCCTCGCGGCAGGCCGAACACATCTCGAACTCGTGCATCGTCGTGTTGGGGCGGTCGTAGGGCAGCGCGGTGATGATCGTGAAGCGAGGTCCGCAGTCGGTGCAGGTGATGAAGGGGTGGCCGAACCTCCGGTTGGTCGGGTCCCGTAGCTCGTCGATGCAGGCGTCACACACCGACGAGTCCGGTGGGACGATCGTGCGCTCGCCGCTGCCAACCCGGGAGTCGACGATCCGGAACGCGGTCGAACCAGTCCGGCGGGGCGCCGGCGACCGGTCACGGACGACACCGTCCACCCGGGCCAGTGGCGGCGCCTCGTCGCGGAGTCGCCGGGCGAAGTCGTCGAGCCGGTCGGGCGGTCCGTCGACATCGATGAACACTTCGGTGGCGGTGTTCCCGACTTCGCCGGTCAGGCCGAGCTCGCTCGCCAGTCGGTAGACGAAGGGCCGAAAGCCGACGCCCTGGACGATCCCGGTGACCACCAGGTGCTCACGGACACGGAGACTCACGGGGAGTCGTCCCATTCGGCGCGGACCAGTGAACCGACGCGGTACATCGCCTGCTCGACGGCCGCGCTCATCGACGTACCCGGTTGCGACTGCCCGATCTCGATCAGGTACACCACAACGTGGTCGGGATGGTCCCCGCCCAGCATCCAACGACCGAGCGACAGGGCGTGCTGCCATCGCAGATCATGCGTCAGCACCGGGTCGGCTGCCGGCAGCTCATCCAGTTGCTCGTCCGACACCCGGAAGATGGTGCCGGGCTCGGCACCGGTCGAAGCAGCATCGACCAGCACCACCGTGTCGGCGCCCCGCATGGTGAACGCCACAGTCATCCCGGCCGTGCCGCCGTCCACCACCGTCACGTGGTCGGGTACGCCGTCCTCACACAGCTGTCGCACCAGCGCTGGTCCAACGGCGTCGTCGCCGCGAAGCGAATTCCCGCAGCCGATCACGACCACCCGGTCCTGGGCCCTGACGCTCGGTTCGTCGTCGCTCGCCATCGGGGCGGTGCGGTGGATGTCCATCGATGGGCTCCTCCCCGGCAAGTGTCCCACAGGCCCGCCGAGCGCGCTATGCCGCGCATCGGGCCGGAGTCAGAGCGAGTGACCATCGACCCCGGGGAGGCTCCGGCGCCGAGCTGGCGCGGAGCCGGGCGATACTGGATGTCGATGGGCAGCCTCGAATCCGACCTCATCGCCTTCTACGACCAGCAGGCTCCGC
>JBFGLT010000025.1:0-25017 GCA_041576015.1 Acidimicrobiales bacterium | reverse complement strand
GCGGAACTGGAGATCGCGGCGGCCACTCTGAAAGCTCTCCAGGCAGGGGTTGCCCCAGCCCGGCTGTCCATAGTCGTTCAAAGTCTCGAACGCCCCGGGCGGCAGGTCGCCCTGGGTCAGCACGCCGGTCGCCGGATCCAGACCGGCCATGAGCCACAGGAGCAGCGGGTTCCCCGGATCGGTCTGATCGCTCAAGGTGATCGCCAGCTCCACGGCCTCGCTGGGCACATTGCTCCACGCGAAGGCCGGATGCAGATTCTGTCCCGCACAGGTGACCAGTGGCGGAGCTACTCCGCCGGGCACGAAATCGGGCGAGGCGAGGGTCAACCCGTCGACCCCGGTCGACTGCACCGGCGCCGACGTCGGCGGCAACGGACGGGTGGTCGTGGTCTGCCACGGCTGGGGTGACGCCAGCTGCTTCCCGTCGCTGGCGCACCCCCCGGCCGTCGAGGCGAAGCTGACCACGAGCACCAGGGCGACCAGCCGGCGGGAACGCATCGCGCTCGACACTACTCGCCGCCGATTGCGGGGGCGCGACCCCATCGTGCTCTACGCTCACCGATTGTGCCTGCCCAGCGCTTTCGCTCGGTGGGGCGGGTGCGCCTCACCGTCCCCCGACTCCGCTGGCGTCCCCTCGGAGGCGTGCTCGGACCGGCCCGGTCCGATGCGGGGCAGAGCTTGGCCGCCCTCGCCTTCAGCGCGCTGACCAGCGTGGTGGCTGGTCTCACCCTCGCATCCCAGGAGGCGCGCTTCCAGACTCTCCCCGGGCTCCTGCTGTTCATCCCGCCGGCGATCGGCCTCCGGGGCAACGTGTTCGGCCCCCTCGGGAGCCGGCTGTCCACCAACATCCAGATGGGGATCTTCTCGTGGACGTGGCGGAGGGATTCGGTGCTCGGTCAGAACCTCATCGCCGTCCTGGTGAACTCCCTCGCCGCCAGCCTGGCCATCTCGGTGCTGGCCGAGCTGCTGGCGCTCTTCCTTCGCGGCAACGAGGTACCCCCGATCGGCTTCAGCGACTTCGTGGTCGCCGGCGTGCTGGGCGGCATCCTCGCCTCGGTCGTCGTCCTGGCGTTCACGCTGGTCCTCACACTGTGGGCCGTTCGACTCGACCTCGACCTCGACAACGTCGTCGCTCCGATGGTGACAGCCGCCGGTGACCTGGTGACGCTGCCAGCCCTGGTCGTGTCCCTGGTGCTGGTCCGGCGCGGCGACACCACGGTGGCGGCGGCAGCCCTGCTGACGGTCGTCACCCTTGTGCTGTGCTGGTGGCTCTACCGCTCGGGATTGCAGCTGGCCCGCCGGATCGTCGGTGAGTCCCTGCCGGTCCTCATCGGCGCAGGCGCCCTCAGCCTGCTGGCGGGTGTCGCCGTCGAAGCGGCCGAGGATCGCCTGACCTGGGTGCTCCTGGTGCTGCTACCCGGCTATCTCGGCACGGCGGGGGCACTCGGGGGCATCTTGTCGAACCGGCTCTCGACCAAGGTGCACCTCGGCGTGATCCAGTCGGCGGTGCGCCCGAGCGGCGAGGCGCGATCGGACATGGCGTTCATCGCCGCCATCGCCACCCCGATCTTCGCCCTCCTCGCTGGGGTGGCCCAGGCGACCGCTGTTCTCGCCGACCAGTCGAGCCCCGGACTCCTGAGGCTGCTGGCGGTGGCGGTCAGCGGCGGGCTGGTAGCCACGATCCTGGTCCTCGCGGTCGCCTACTACGGCACGCTGGTGACGGTCAGATTCGGACTCGACCCCGACAACACAGGGATTCCATTGGTGACCGCCACGCTCGACGTCGTCGGCGCATTGTCCCTGATCGGCGCCGTGGTCGTGTGGGGGGTGGCGTGAGCACGACGATCTCTGGTAGGTATCAATCACCGGTGGGGTCCGCAACAGTCGGGGCCACCAATCGATGGAAGGCACGGATACCCCGCTGATGGACAGCCGAAACATGCGGACCATGCTCGCCGAGGCCAAGGACACCAGCGAGTTGATGGTCGACCTCGCCTACGCGGCGCTGTATTTCAACGATCTCGACATGGCCGACGAGGTCGCCAGCCTCGAGGTCATGTTGAACCAGCTCGTGTACGACATGCGGGCGCTGTGCATCGTAGCCGTCCGGCATCCCAAGGAGGCCGAGTCGATGGCGGCCGTGCTCCAGGTCGTCGCCGCCGTCGAACGGATCGGTGACGATGCGGTCGACATCACCCGGATCGTCACCCGCAAGCTCGGCATTCCCCCCGAACTGCTCAACGACCTGGCGAACGCCGAGGAAGTGAGCCACCGGCTCATGGTGTCGCCCGGGTCGAGCCTGGCCAACCAGGCCCTCAGCGTCTTCGAGCTCCCGACGACGGTCGGGATGCGCGTCGTTGCAGTGCGGCGCGAGCGGGAGTGGATCGTCGATCCGGACGGCGACTTCATGATCGTCGCCGACGACGTGTTGATCCTGCGGGGCACGCCCGAGGCCATTCCCCGGCTCCGACAACTGGCCGGGGCCCCCGAATGGCGGCCACCACAGATCGAGAACGCCGCCGTCCTGCGGGACCTCGACCGAGCGATCGACACGCTGGTGGAGATGAAGAACCTCTCCGAGGTCGCGGTCGGTCTGGCCTACTCCGCACTCGTCCTCCAGGATCGGTCGCTGGCCGCCGAGGTCCGGCACCTCGAGGACCGGCTCGACGAGATGAACAACCGGCTCGAGCTCTGGGTCTTGCGAGCGGCGGCCGACGAGGCCGGCGATCCGGGGCAGCTGCGCGGTCTCCTCCAGCTTGGCCGAGCCGCCGAGGACATCGGTGATCAGGCGCAGCAAATGGTCTGGCTCGTCGAGCGAAGCAGCGAGCTGCACCCGGTCCTCGGGATGGCACTTGGCGACGCCGACGATGTGGTGTTCCGGGTCCCCATCGGTGCCGGCAGCCCAATGGACGGCGCCAGCCTGCAGACGCTGAACCTTCCTCTCGAACCGGGCTTCGTCGTGCTGGCCATCGAGCGCGATGACCGATTCCAGTACCGGCCCCGTGGAACCGCACGTCTCCAGGCCGGCGACCACATCCTGGCCAAGGGGCCCGAGGAAGGTCAGGAGGCGCTAGCCGAGCTCGCCGGGTGGCACATGGTCGAAGAAGAGGACACCGGCGAGATCGAACTCGAACCCCTGTAGGTTCGGGAGCTCCGACGCGGCGATCACCGTGCTGGTGGAGGCGGCAGATTCTTGGGAGGCGGGGGAGGAGCGTCGAGAACCTCTTCAGCGGCGCGGGTCGCCTCGGCGACCGCACGTCGCGCCTCCTGGAGGGCATCCGATCCGGCGCCCTCGGGCTTGGGCAGCGGTTTGCGGGTCCGTTCCGGCGTCGCCGGAGCCTTCGGCTGCCCGGCCGCCTCCCGCACCATGTCGCTCACGCCGCTGATCGCTCCCATCGTGGCGCTGAGTTCGGCCGGGAGGAAGATCTTGGTCGCCTGGCCGTCGGCCATGTGGCCGAGCGTCTCGAGGTACTTGATGGCGATGACGCGGTCGTCGGTGCCCGCCTCCTGGATCGCCCGGTAGACCCGGTCGATGGCGTCGGCCTCACCTTCGGCCACTACCGACTGGCGGTACTGTTCGGCTTCGGCCCGCAGACGGGTGGCCTGGGACTCACCTTCGGCGGTGAGAATGTCGCGTTGCTTGCGACCCTCAGCGGAGAGGATGGCGGCGGTCTTCTCGCCCTCGGCTCGGGTGACCTCTGCCTCCCGGGCACCCTGGGCCTCGGTGACCACGGCCCGCCGGGTCCGCTCCGCTTTCATCTGTTCGTGCATCGCGTGCATGACGTCAGCCGGTGGATCGATCCGCTGGATCTCGACCCGTACCACCCGCACGCCCCACTTGTCGGTTGCATCGTCGAGGATCTGCCGCAGGGAGATGTTCACCCGTTCCCGCGACGTGAACGCTTCGTCGAGGGTCATCTCGCCGATGACGTTTCGCAGGTTGGTCTGCGCCAGCTTGGTCACCGCCAGTTGGAAGTTCGAGATGTTGTACAGCAGCCGCTTGGGATCGGTGGGTTCGTAGTACACGACCGCATCGACGGCGGCGGTGACGTTGTCCTGGGTGATGACTTCCTGGGGCGGAACGTCGATGACCTGCTCGCGCATGTCAACGGGCCGGAGCCGGTCGATGAACGGCACGATCAATCGGAGGCCGGGCTGGACGGTCTCCTTGTACTTGCCCAGGCGTTCGACGACCCCCTTCTGGTAGGGCTGAACGATGCGCACGCCGGTGGCGACCAGGGCGGCGACGATCAAGCCGATGACGATGAGCAGGCCGAGGAGAATCTCCATGACGTTCCGTATCCTTTCGCGCCGTCTACGACGGCAGTTCCTTGAACGACTCGCTGTAGTAGTCGGGTGAGACGACCACCCGGTTGCCGCGGACCTCGACGATCTTGACCGCCGATCCGGCCTCGAGCGCAGTGCCGTCTTCGGTCACTGCCGACCACACCTCTCCGCTGACCCGAACCTGGCCGGTGCGATCCCCGGTGCCGATGGCTCGGATCACGGTGCCGGGATGCCCGACCAACCGGTTGGCGCCGAAGCCCATCGGGTCGGGGAGATCGATGTCCAGCTTGTTGGCCAGGGGCCGTAGTAGGACGAACGACCCGCCCGAGACGACTGCAAAAACGACCCAGCTGAGAATCACGGGCGCCCCCGCAAAGCTGGCGATCGCCGCCCCGGCCGCTCCGGCGGCGAAGGGCAGGAGAAAGAACGAGCCGGCCACCGCCGCCTCGCCGATCCCGAAACCGACCGCGGCGATCAACCAGATGATGGCCCAGAGCGTCGGGTTGTCCATTACCCAATGGTAGTAGAGGGCGGTTCGGGGGTGTCGGGACGGGCCGTATCCTGTCCTGGTGGCCCGCCTGATGTGCATCCATGCCCACCCCGACGACGAGGCGTCCAAGGGAGCGCCGACGGTTGCCCGCTACGTGGCCGAAGGTCATGAAGCCAGCCTGGTCTGCGCCACCGGCGGCGAACAGGGCGACATCCTGAACCCGGCGATGGACCGGGAGGACGTGCGAGCCAACCTGCCCGAGATCCGGCGCCGTGAACTGGACGCGTCGGTCAAGACCATCGGATACCACGAGTGCGTACTGCTCGGCTACCGGGACTCGGGAATGCCCGACACCGACGCCAACCTCCACCCGGATTGCTTCGCCAACGCCGATTTCGACGAGGCGGTGGGACGCTTCGTCACCGAGATCCGCCGCTTCCGACCGCACGTCCTCATCACCTACGCCGACGACCAACAGGGCTACAAGCACCCCGATCATCTCCGCGTTCACGACATCTCGATCCCCGCCTTCGATCGGGCCGCCGACCCGTCGTGGTATCCCCAAGCCGGCGAGCCGTGGAAACCTCTCAAGCTGTACTACTCGATGTGGAGCAGGGCCCGGCTCCTGGCCTACCACCGGAAGTACGCCGAACTCGAGCTGGAGAGTCCCTACGACGAGCGGTGGTTCAGCCGCCCTGACACGGACGACCGCATCTCCACTCGCGTGGACATCGGACAGTACTTCGGTGTCCGCACCGCCGCGCTGCTCGCCCACGCCACCCAGATCGATCCAGCGGAGAAGTTCTGGTTCGGCCTGCCCGACGAGGCGTCGGTGGCCGCCTATCCCTATGAGGACTACATCCTGGCGCTGTCACGAGTCCCCACCGACCGCTACGAGACCGACCTGTTCGAGGGCGTCGACGCCGGCCCCCGATGGTGACCCTCGATCAGGCGTGGCTCGACGCTGCCGTCGAAGCGACGGCGGCCCGCCCAGCGACCGGTCTCGACGGCACGGCGAGCATCGTCGTCGGCAAGGAACGCGCTCTCACCATCGAGGTGAGCGACGGCCGGATCGTCGGGGAGGCGACCGGGGCGGCCCAGTGTGAGGTGCCCTTCACCCCCCGCCAGGTCGAAGCCTACCTCTCCGGGAATCTTCGCCCGGCTGTCGAATACATGCGCGGTGACATGAAGCCAACCGGCTCCACCCGGGCGATCCTGGCCGTGCTCGACGCCCTCGAGGCCGGGCGGCCCGTCACGGACTGATGGTGGCCAGCCGGCGGCTCTGAGCTCGGTGGAGCTGTCGCCAGGAGGTCAGCGTGGCACCGGTCCGGTGCAGGAGGGCCCGGAAGGCCCAGTCGTGGGTCACGAGATGGGCATCACCGACTCGAGCCGTCCAGTGCGGGGTCATCGCCCGCAGCTCCGGTGTGTCGAGGGCGGGTCGGGCCACGATCTCTGTGACCCCCGGCGTCAGATCCCGGAGCGCCTCTCCCGCCGCTTCGCGGACATCGCGTCCGGACGGCGCTTGAACGACTCGATCGGGAACGAGCACACCGGCTTGCTCGGCGATCGCTCGGGCGTCGAACCCGAGGTCGGTGCGACGGTCGGGGAGACGGACCGGAAGGGCGAACTCGACCGCCAGCTCAAGCAGGATGTCGAAGAACTCGGGCCGGTAGGCGAGGGCGTCGACGTGGGAGGTCAAGAACTCAGGGGCGACCCCCCATTGCTGGGCTCGGAGGATCTGGGCTCGGCACTCGTGTCGCACCTCCGGGGTGTCGGCATGCTCGAGGAGATCCTCGACGGTGGACGGTAGTCCGCCGGCGCCATCGCTCAGCGACGGCGAACGGGTCAATGCTCCCCACCGGTAGGACGACGGTGCGCAGTTGAGGGTCAACTCGATGCCTGTCGAGATCGACTCGGCGCTGGCCAGCGGCACCGCACCGTGTGCCCACGGGCAGGGGACCTGCAGCGACGTCGAGGTGGCGACCGGCTCCCGACCCGACTGCTCGAACAAGGCGGTGCGGATCGCCTCGTTCCCGGCGTTGCACGCTCCGAGGCCATCGAGGGTCACGATGACCAGACGGGCGTCGTCGGGTTGCCCTAACGCGTCGAGCAGTGCGGTCACAGAGGTGAATCTAGCCGGGAGGAAGGTCTACCGAAGGGGCTGGTCGGGACCGTCGCAATGACCCCACAGACCGGCGCCCGCACCCCGGGCGCGGTCCCGCAGCTCGGCGAAACGGGCTCGGTAGGTCGCGTTCGGCTCGAAGAACATCGTGTCGGCGAACCCGTTGGCAATCAGCCATTCGTTGACGAACGGCTCGGTGTCGAGCCGGTACAGATAGAGCAGCAACCGGCCGTATCGGTCCCGGCTCTCGGCATCGCGCTCGACGCGGACCTCCTGTCCCACCGGTAGCAGGCCCCGGAGCGCCTCGGCTGCCTCGGCGCCGTAACACTGCTCTGGCGTGTCCCGGCTGACCGACTCCGGGGCATCGAGGCCGATGAGGCGGACCCGTTCCGTGGAGCCGGCGATCACCACGTCGACGGTGTCACCGTCGATGACCCAGTCGATCACGGCGGTCTCCGGTTGTCCGATGTCGGCGTCCGGTGCCGGCCACAGGAGATGCAGAGCCAGCGCTGCAAGTCCGGCCAGCGCAGCGGCGACGAGGGCGAACCTCACGCAGCAAGTGTGGCGGGACGGGGTGTCGATGCGCGCACTTCGAGGGGAAGGGTTTGCTGAGCGGGTCCGATCCGCTTGGATTCGAGGAGGGCCCGGGTGCGAGCGAGTCCTTCCCGGCCGATACGGCGGGTCTCCTCGCTGAGTTCCCACGGATTGGCGGACCGGCCGGCGGCGGACCAGGGGCGGCGTTGCTGGTGCATGGTTCCACGATGACGTCGAGGTGTGACACTTTCGGCTCGAGCGGCGCAACCCGACGGGGCAACCGGGGAATCGAAGCCCGGATCGTTGTCGACGCCGTAGATGTCTGTTGCCTAGGGTTGGCCGTTCACCCTCGCCTCTCCCGCCAGCGACGACGACTAGAGTCGTGCGCGTGCTCTGGGTGATCGTGGGGGTTGCAGTCGCCGCCCTCGTCGGGATCGTGACCTTTGCCCTCGTCGCCGAACGCAACCACCGTTCTCTGCGGCGGTCCCTGGCCCCGGTGCGCCGCCAGCCGGCTCCCGATGCGGCGTACCGAGCGGTCGTCAACGCCCGATCGGCATTCACCCGATCGGTTCAGGCCTACGAGGAAGCCCTGGATGCCGGCGGGCGGGAGGGGACCGTCACGACCGGGGCGGCCGACCTGCAGCTCATGGAGGAACAGAAGGATCAGCGGCGGGCGCGCCTGATGGAGGCGCAGAGGCTGTGGGAAACCGTGCGTCCGGCGGCTTCTCCGGAGTCCCCGGTGAGATTCTGGATCGGAGTCGGAGAACTGTGGGGCTGGTCGCTGCTCGTGGCCGGGTTCGAGTCAGCGATCATTCGGCTCGAACATCCCCTCGACCGCGACTGCTGGGTCGTGGTCGAGACCCGCAGGCTTCGCCTGGGACCGGCGCTCGGGGCCGAGCGTCTGCGGCTTGGTCTGGTGATCGACGGCGCCCACATCGGACAGCTCACGGACCTGATCCAGGCGGCGATGGGGAGCGCCGAGGTCGCCGTGCGGCCGGGCCTGTCGATCGCCCGCAGCCTGGGTGAACGGCGTCACGACGCCCGGCCGCTCCTGACCGGACTGCGGGCGACCCTCGATCGTGATCGGTCGGTCTTCACCGACGGCGTGCCCGATGGGGTGCGTCAGCAGGCAATCGCCCACCTGACGTCGGGTCGGGGAATCGAACTCGGCCAACCCGACGATGGACTCGGGGAGCGCGCCGACGGCATCGGGCTCCGCATCGGGTCGTCGGGGATCTCCCTGCTCGCGGGGATGTGGACCGGCAGGCGACCGGCAGCCCGCATTCTGGCCGCATCCAACCACCAGGCGTGGGTGCGGGCCAACCTCGCCTGACGATCAGCTCGCCGGGGTGGGCACCCACACGATCATGACGTCCGACACGGTGATGTCGGACTTCTCGAGGCCGACGGTGAACTCTTGGATCGCCTCGGCCCGTTCGCCCCAGACGTCGTCGATGTCCAGCAGACTGTCGGCCAGCTTCGCCTCCAGGTCCTCGAGATCTTCCTGGTGCTCCTCCACGCGGTTCATGGCGGTCTCGACCCGGTTGCGGGCAGCCGCCGCCTGCCGCCGTCCACTGCTCATCCGTCGCGCTGCGGAGGCGAGCGAGCGCGAACGCCGCCGGCCGCCGAGCAGCCCACCCAGGATCGACGTGCCGACGTTCACCCACTGTTGCTCTTCGCGTCCGTCGGCCTCGATTTGGGCCTGCTGGAGCCGGTCCTCGGCCTTGGCGATCCGATCCTGGATGCGGTCCACTTGCTTTTCGAGCTTCGCTCGCAGCGTGGCGGCGTCGCCGTCGCTGCCCTCGTCGGCGGCGGAGCGGCATCGCTGTTCGAACGACGCTCGGTCCTCGCCGGGCCGGCTGAACAGTTTCAGCTCCGGGTTGTGGAGCAGGGTCATCTCCTCGGACGTGTACACCTCGCGTCGCAGATCCCGCTCCAGCTGTCGCAGCGCCGTCTTGGTGATGTTGAACTCGGGCACGACGTACGTCGCCCCGGAGGGAGCCTGGTCGACGAAATCACGGTCGTCGAAATCGACCTCGATGCGGCGGCCGACGTCGAAGTGATCGCCGCTGGCTGGCACGAGCGCCTCCCATTCCTGGGCGCGGCGCAACCCGGCCTTGGTCTCATCGAAGACCAGCGACAACCGGGCCGCCACCATCGGCGCCAACCGGGTCGTTTCGGCCCTCCCCCCGATCTGTTCCAGCCACGGGGCGGCGGCGCTGACATAGCGGACCGGAACTCCATCTGGCGTTGGCGGAGCGAGCGTCGATTCGTCCTCGGGGAGTTCCTCGCCCGGGCCGTCGGACCGATCGGCACCATCGACCGGCTCGACCGGCAGCTCTGCTCGCCGGTCGGTCATCAGCCGGGAGATCTGGTCGCGGGAGAGGGGACCGGCGAGATAGCTCATCGCCCAACGGGTCGTGAAGAGCGGGAGGGCGGCCGAACGGGTGGTGCGAAGCACGAACTGACGCGTTCCCAACCCGCTGATCTGCCGTTGAACCGCCCCGACATCGACCGACCCGTCGGCCGCCCGGAGTCCGTCGACCAGTCGGTTCTTGTCCTGTTCGGTCTGGAGCCGGCCGATCATCCACGTCCCGGCGTTGCTGATCGCCTTGTAGTCGAGGTCGACCGGATTCTGCGTGCTCAACACCAGGCCGACCCCGAAGGCACGAGCCTGCTTGAGCAGCGTGAGAATCGGCTTTTTCGTCGACGGGTTGCCGACCGGTGGCGCCAAGCCCATCACCTCGTCGATGTAGACCAGACAGCGCAGTTGACCGGTTCCGCTCTGGGTCCGCATCCACGAGATCAACCGGCTCAGCAGAATCGTGATGGCGAAGTGACGTTCGTTCTCCTCGAGGTGGCGAAGCGAGACGATGGCGGCCCGCGGGTTGCCGTCGCCGTCCCAGAGCATCGTGGCGGGGTCCATCGGGGCGCCCGTCGCCCAGGAAGCGAACCCCGGCGAGGCGAGCAGGCCGTTGAGTTTCATCACCAGTTCCTGGCGGTCGGCTGCCGGGTAGAACGTTTCCAGGTCGAGCACGCCGAGCTTCCGTATCGGGGGATCGATGATCTGGCCGAGGAGCGCCGGCAGGTCGAGGGGCTGACCGCTATCCCACGCTCGATCGATCAGGTTCGCCAGCAGGATGTGTTCCCGGCCCGACAGCGGATCGCTCTTGACGCCGACCAACCCGAGGAGACCACTGGCGGTTGCGTCGACCTCGTCCTGGCGAACCGCCGGGTCGGTCGAGGTCGGCGGGTCGAGACGGCCGAGCACATCGAGAGGAATCCCCGATGTGGCTCCGGGCGTGTAGAGCAGTCCCCTGGTCGCCGCGTGGAGGCGTTCAATGTCCGAGCCGTTCAGGCCCCAGCCGGCGAGGCCGTTGCGCCAGGTCTCGGCGGTCCGGGCGGCCAGCTCGGACACGGTCGTGCCCTCGACCCTGGCCTGCCCCTGGTCGATCCACGGTTCGAACGACGCTGCGTCCAACGACGGGAAGGTGAGCAACAGGTTGCCCAGATCGCCCTTCGGGTCGATGGCGAGCACCGGCACGCCCGAGAGCAGCACCTCCTCCAGCAGGACGATGCCGAGGCCGGTCTTTCCCGAGCCGGTCATCCCGACGATCACCCCGTGGGTGGTGAAGTCGGCGCTGTCCAGCATCGTCGGCTGACCGGTGCGGTCGCCCGAACCAGGATCAAGCCCCTCACCGACGTGGAGTTCTCCCGGCCCTTTCTCGGTCACCATGGGCAACATTGTGATGCCTTCGGTGTGCAAATCCAGCAAGAAGCACGTCAAATCCGGCACAATGGGCGCACCGACGTCGAAAGGAACGAGAGCACATGGGGATCTTTGACAAAGCGAAAGACGCTCTGAAGGGCGCAACCGACAAAGCCGAGGACCTCCGCGAGTCGGTTGGAGGAGCCGTCGAAGAAGGCATCACCAAGGCCGCCGATGCCGCCAACAAGGCGACCGGTGGACGGTTCGAGGACCAGATCGACAAGGTCAAAGACCTGGCGGACAAGATCGACGGTGTCGAGGAGGAGGAGGGAGAAGCCCCGGGCGACGCCGAAGCCCCGGCCGAGGGCGAACCGCCCGCCTGAGATCACCGGACCGAGGGTCCCCTCGCCGATCGACGACGGACAGCGCTGGTCCCGGGCCGGCGCTGTCTGCGCGTTCGGCGTCGGCTCAGTCGCCCGGGAACGCCAGCTGCTCCAGAAGCGCGTAGTCGCCGGCGTCAACCTCCGGATTGACCTGGGACTTGAAGTCGTCGGCGCCGACCTGCCAGGCGGCAAAGACCTCGGCGAAGTCGCCGGCACCGGTCTCGAAGTCCGGCCGGCCCGATCCCGGCCACCAGGCCGTCTCGGAGGGTGCGCCTCGCTCGGTGAGCCACGCCCGCCGCTGGTCTGCGTCGGTCAGCGTGACGTCTACGGCGTGTCCCAGCTCGTGAGCGAGGACCCGCGCCACCCGGTCGGTGTCGTCGTCGGCGGCGACGAAGACCTCGATCCGCTTGTTAGCGGTCCAGGTGTAGCCGGAGGCTTGGTCGCGGGGATCGAGGAACCGAATCGTCCACCCGGGGAGCTCGGAACGCCACGGATAGCGAATTCGCTCGAGTGCCTCGCCTGCGGTCGCTTCGATCCGCGAGCTCTCGAAGCCGACGAGGTCGTCATCGGGAATGTTGAGAGCCAACGGGTCCACCGGTCCGAGAGGAGCTCCCTCGACGGGGGAGGCGCCGAAAGCCCGATGCGCGGACAGCAGGGCGACGAGTGCCACCGCCGTCGCGGCGAGGAGGGCAGACAGATTGACGGCGCGCTCATTCCATCGCTGCCGTCTGAGCAGGGCGTGTTCGTCCTCGTCGGTCCACGAGACGGAGTCGATGTGGTGTGCGGCGGTCATGGGATGGGTGCCTCCCCGGAGGGATCGACACGCCGGTCAGCGGCCTTGAGAAGGTGAAGTACCCGGCCTCGGTGATCGCTGTGTCAGTGCCTCCGTCGAGTACGATGACCGCGAGGCAGACGAGTGCTTCGGAGCCAGAACACACCGGATCGAGATCGGAGGGCCCGCCATGACAGATCAGCCTGACAGTCTGGTAATCGCCGAAGCGCTTGCCGTCATCGACGCCGGCCTCGGTGGTCTCACCGACCGGAAGCTGGTGTCCTCCGATGAGGTCACCGATCTGTTGCTCGACGTCCGGGCACTGCTGACACCTCCGCGGCAACTGGAGGCGGTCGACTAGGGGGTGGTCCGGCGGATCGCCGCCTCTGGGCGGTTCGCCAGCGATCCTCGCCGTCTCCCGTCGCCGGAGTCGCTACCCTCCAAGGCCGAAACGCGTGCTGAACGAGGAGAAGACGACATGGCTGAATTGGGATTCGACGGCAAGGTCGCCATCGTCACCGGTGCAGGAGGGGGACTGGGGCGCGAACATGCGCTCGAGTTCGCTCGCCGTGGTGCCCGCGTGGTGGTCAACGACCTCGGCGGAGCGCTCGATGGAACCGGCGGCTCGGCCACGGCGGCCGAAGCGGTGGTCGCCGAGATCGAGGCGCTGGGCGGCGAGGCCGTGGCCAGCGGCGACTCGGTCGCAACGCCCGAGGGCGGGGCAGCCATCGTCCATGCGGCGATCGACACCTTCGGTCAGGTGGACATCGTGGTCAACAACGCCGGCATCCTCCGTGACAAGACGTTCCACAACATGGAGGATGACCTGCTGACTCCGGTCATCGATGTCCACCTGAAGGGTGCGTTCTACGTGACCCGCCCGGCCTGGCTTCACTTCCGCGAGCAAAAGAGCGGCGTCGTGATCAACACGTCGTCGAACTCCGGTCTGCTCGGGAACTTCGGCCAGTCCAACTACGCAGCCGCCAAAATGGGTCTGGTGGGCTTCACCCGCGTGCTCGCCGCCGAGGGCGCCAAGTACGGCATACGGGCGAACGCCATCGCCCCGGTCGCCAAGACCCGCATGACCGAGGATCTGCTCGGCGGGATGGCTGACCAACTCGACCCCCGGTTCGTGACCCCGCTGGTGATGTGGCTGGCTCACGACACCTGCCCGACCACCGGCAACGTGTATTCGGCGGCGGGCGGCACCATCGCCCGGTTCTTTGTCGGGCTCACGCCGGGAACCCATCGCGGACCCGACATCAGCGCCGAGACCGTGCGCGACGATTGGGACGCCATCAATGACGAGGACGGCTACATCGTCCCGGCCAGCCCGGCCGAGGAGTTCGGCAAGCTCCTCGAGCAATGGGGCGCCGCCGGCTGATCGCCGGCTGACCTCGACACCAAAAACTCGTCGATCACCGCCCGATAGCATGGGAAGCTGTGAACGGCTGGGACATCGCCTCGGTGTGGGAATCGATCGCCGGGGCCACCCCGGATCGGGACGCCCTCATCCACGGCGATCTCGTACGCTCCTGGGCCGAATTCGATCGTCGAGCCGACGGACTGGCTCGGTTCCTCCTCGACCGGAACTGCCCCCATCAGGGAAAGGTCGCCTTCTACCTCTACAACGGACCTGAGTATCTGGAGCTGCTGTTCGCCTGTTCCAAGGCCTCGCTGGTGCACGTGAACACCAACTACCGCTACGGGGTGGACGAACTCGTCTACCTGTGGCAGAACGCCGACGCCGAAGTCGTCGTTTTCCACGGCAGTTTCGTCGAGACGATCGACCGACTGCGAAGCAAGGTCCCTTCGGTGCACACGTGGGTGTGGGTCGACGATGGCACCTCACCGTGCCCGGAGTGGGCCCTCGAGTACGAGGTGGCGGTGGCCACCCCGACAGCGGGCACCGTTCGACCGCCGCAGGGTCGATCCGGCGACGACCTCGTCCTGCTGTACACCGGGGGGACCACCGGCATGCCCAAGGGGGTCATGTGGCGGCAGGACGACCTGCTCAGCGTGACCGATGCCAAGAGCAAGACGCCGTTGCCGTCCTCTCCTGATCTCGACGCCGGAGGGCACTCGACGACCGCCGCTCGACGGGCACGGGAGGTGCGAGGCCCGATCAGCATCCCGGCGTGCCCGCTCATGCACGGCACCGGATTGTTCAACGCCCTCAACACGATGAGCCTGGGCGGCACGATCGTCACGCTGACATCCCGCCATCTCGACATTCCCGAGATGTTCGACACGATCGAGCGGCGCCGGGTCAAGAGCGTCTTCATCGTCGGCGACGCGTTCGCCCGACCGATGCTGACCGCACTCGACGCCGAGCCCGACCGGTGGGACATCTCGTCGCTGCGGGTGCTGATCTCCTCGGGGGTCATGTGGTCCAGCGAGACCAAGGTCGGTCTGATGCGCCACAACGAGCGGCTCCTGTGCGTCGATACCTACGGCAGCTCCGAGGCGGTGGGGATCGGGTCGTCGGTCTCGTCGAAGAACGGATCGGCGCGGACGGCATCGTTCTCGCTGAGCAGATCGTCGGCGGTCATCACTGATGACGGCCGGCTGGTCGAGCCCGGTTCGGGTGAGGTCGGCCGGGTCGGGATCGCCGGTCGGGTTCCCCTCGGCTACTACAAAGACCCCGAGAAGTCGGCGGCGACCTTCCCGACGATCGAGGGCGTCCGCTACTCGGTGCCGGGTGATTTCGCCACGGTCGAGCCAGACGGCACGATCACCCTGCTTGGCCGAGGGTCTGTCTGCATCAACACCGGCGGTGAGAAGGTGTTCCCCGAGGAGGTGGAGGAGGCCCTCAAGGGGCACCCGGACGTACAGGACGCCATCGTGATCGGCGTCCCGGACCCGCGGTTCGGCCAGCGGGTCGCGGCGGTCGTCGTCGCCGCCGACGCCGACGAGGCGGAACTGATCGAGCACGTGAAGAACCGGCTGGCCCACTACAAGGCGCCGCGGCACATCTGGACGGTTTCGTCCCTGGAGCGAGCCGCCAACGGGAAGGTCGATTACCGACGATGGACTCGCTTCGCCGAGGACCACGTTCCGACCAGTTGACACCTGCTCGGCGAGATCAGAACTCGAAGATCCCCCGGTAGACCGAGTTGCCACTGTGGGTTGGATCGCCGTCGTCGTCCTCCACCGAGATGTCGACGATCGGGAAGTCGGCGGGGTCGACGCCCTCGGGCACGGCGAAGGAGCCGTCGCTGCTGATCCGGCCCAGGGAGTGCATTCCCTCGACCTCGGTGTCGATCAGCCACAACTCGTAGAACTGCCCTTCGCCCGGATCGAGATCGGCGTCGAGGTCCACATCGAGAACGAGGGTTCCATCTGCCTCGACCACCGTCGCCGTGCCAAAGCGCTGCTGGGACGACAGTGACGCCAGATCGACCTCGTTGAGGATTGCGTCGCCCCCTCGGTTCAAGACGGCCCCGACGGCCGCGGCGGCGATGAGGGAAGCGGCCACTGCGCCGAGGAGGATCCCCGCCGGACGGCGGCGGCGTCGATGGTGCTCGAGGGATGTGACGGTGGAGGGCTGGTGCTCGAGAGCGAGCGGGTCGGCATCGAGCCGGCGTTCGATCGCAGACCACAGCCCCGGGGGAGGTGTCAGGAGGGACGGTTCCTCGGGCCCGATGCGGGCGGCCATGTCCTCCAGCAACTGCTCGAGCTGTTCATCGGTCAGATCCTCACCACCGGTGAAGGCACCGTCACTCATGTGTTCGCTCCAGTTCCGATCGGAGGCGGCTCAGCCCTCTCCGCATGTCACTCTTGACCGTTCCCAACGGCAGACCGGTGCTGTCGGCGATCTGTTGCTGGCTGAGATCGCCCCAGAAGGCCAGCGACAGCACCTTGCGTTGCCGTTCCGGGAGGCTGTGGAGGGCGGCGGTCAGGACCATGCGATCGGTCAAGGTCCCGATGACCTCGTGGTCGGTGCTCGCCGCTCGCTGCTGCACCGGCTCGCTGAGTTCGGCTTCGTCGACCCGTCGCCCCGATCGGCGGTACGAGTCGATCAGCCGGTTCTTCGTGATGCCCATCAGCCAGCCGCCGACCGACCCCTTGCTGGCGTCGAACGACGCCCGAGCCCGCCAGGCGGCGAGGAAGACCTCCTGGGTGATGTCGTGGGCCTTCTCGGTGCCGAGCGCCTTCGCCGCGAAGGTGTAGATCGTGGGGCTGTGCTGGTCGTACAGCGTTCGCAAGGCGCCCCGGTCGCCGGCCGCAAACCGTGCCAGGAGCTCCTGCTCTGAGTCCTCGGCGGAGGAGTGCAGCACCCTGTGACGATACTGGCTGAGACGGGACACGCCTGCCGGCCAGCCGGCAGCGAGACCCACGGGTGCGAAGGCGACGGCCACAATGGTGTCTACGCCGGTGGAGCGAGTGAGGATGCGCTGGTGACCGGTATCACCCCAGAACCCGGGACGTTCGTGCTTCAGCGATCCCCAGTCGCGCCGCCGGCGAATGCGCCGGGCTGGTTGAAGACCTGAGGATGCCAGCGAGCCGGGGTGGCCAGGACGGCTCGCGGATAGTCCTCGAACAGCCACCGTACGAAGTTGCGGCGAGTCCAGCCGGTGAGACCGGCGACCCGGATGCTGGCCTGAGCGAGTGCGGGTCTGGCCAGGGTGTTGGAGAGGGTTCTCGCCAGGCGATGGTCGCGCTGCATCGTCCGGCGAAGGCGGCGATCGTAGGCATCGAGGATCCGATCGGGTTCGGGCCCGTGTCCCAGGATCGCCTCGCTGGCACCGATGGCGGTCTCCAGCGCCTGCCCGATCCCCTCGCCGGTCATCGGGTCGGTGGCGGCGACGGCGTCGCCGACGAAGAGAATCCGCCCGTGGCCGACCGGCAGATCACCCAGCCGGGCGGGAATCGGCCAGGCGAGATGTCGACCCTCGGCGCGTGCCGCGTCGCCGAGGACGGCGGCGATCCGGGGGCGGCTCAGGATGTCGGACCACAGCTGCTTCATGGCCTGAACGGGGATCCCCCGATCTCGCTGGATACCGAAGCCGACGTTGACGGTGCCATCGGCGAGCGGAAACGACCAGACGTACCCGGGCAGCAGATCCTTCTCGAACCAGACGAAGAGCTCCTCCCGGGCAGGGGTCGAAGCTCCGGTGAAGTACTGGCGGAACGCATGCCACTCACCCCGATATCCCTCGCTGCCCAGACTGAGCAACTTGCGGGTGGGCGACCACATGCCGTCGGCGGCAACGAAGTGCCGGGCCTCGATCACTCCGGCGGCAGTGTGGGCCCGGACCGACGTCGCGGTCACGCTCAGGTCGGTCAGGGCGACGCCCTCCAGGACACGAGCTCCCGCCCCCCGGGCCCGCTGGACCAGCGCGTGGTCGAGTTCACTCCGGCGGGCGATGGCGGCGAAGGTGCCAGGTCCGTAGGGGAGCTCGAACCGGATCGAAGTGCCCTTCGGGCCGGCGATGTGCACGGTGCGAACCGGTCGCCAGCTCGGCACCTTCGAAGGATCGAATCCGAGCCGATCGAGCAGGCGCAGAGCGCCAGTCGTCAGGCCATCGCCACAGCATTTGGTTCTCGGGAAGGTGGCCCGGTCGATGACGACCACCTCGGCGCCGGCACTCGCCAGCGTGATCGCTGCCGCTGCGCCCGCCGGTCCGGCACCGACGACGACGACATCGCAGCGGCGGCACTGGTGGTCAAGGGTGTGAGGCCGGTCGCTCATTGGATCACTCGGAGGGGGATTGGTCCGTTTGTACTGCGTCCGGCGACGCCGGTGCTGCATCGACGGCCGTGGCCTCGGGTTGCGTTGCTTCGGTCGCCCCCGACGTGGTGGTTGTCGTGGTCACCGAGGTGGTTGTCGTGGCCGACGTGGTCGTCGTGGTCGACGACGCCGGCGCCGTAGTGCTTGACGTCGTGGTCGTCGTGGTGGAGGTCGTGACCGGAGCGGTGGTCGGGGGTGCCGCGGTGGTCGGGGGTGCGGTGTCCTCCTCTTCGGGCTGGGTCGGGTTGCCGTTGCAGTCGAGTCCCTCCGCCGGTCGGTACACGGCGAACACCTCGTCGGTCTCGACCCGGCCGTCGCCGTAGGTCCTTCGGCGGGTGGTGGTGGCCCGCCGGCACTGGCCCTGAGGTCTGGTTCGGGTGCCGAGATCCTCGACCTCGATGTGCTTGGTCGAGTACATCGAGACCGTGATGGACGTGGCGGTGTGGTCGGTCCAGATCAGGACCCCGAATGGGGTCGAGTTGCCGATCTCGAGATCCGGTCGTGGATACGAGATGGTCGCCTCTCGCCCGAAGGGATACCGATCGAAGTACAACGAGTGCGCCTGGTACTCGACGAAGTCGAGCCCGGCGAAGAACGCCGCGTTGAAGGTCGTGGTCGCCACCTGCGAGACGCCTCCGCCGACCTGGGGTTCGAGACTCCCCAGATTGATGGCGCCGGCGGGTACGTAGCCCTTCTCTTCGGTTCGTTCGCCGACGAGGTCGTTGAGGCTCAGTACCTCACCCGGTTCGATGATCGTTCCCCGCATCGTGTCGGCGAACAGCTGGATGTTGGTGACCCGGCTCTGGCAGCAGGGATGATTGGTCGTGAAGGTGGAGACCAGTTCGGTGATGCCGAGCGCTTCGAGCTCGGCGACACCCTGTTCACCGTCGGTCACGATGGGACTCAACTCGACACTCCGGAGCGGGGGCCCCTGGTCGGGATCGGGTTCCTCATCGCCTACTGCCGGCTCCGCCGGCCGGGTCAGCAGGGCCGCCCGGAGCAGCGCGGCCGACTTGTCGTCGCAGCAGATGAGCGTCTCCTCGGCCGGAACGATCTGGGGCACGTCCTGGACGACGATGAACCGGGCCTGCTGGCTCTCCTCGCCCAACCGCTCGAACCGGTTGCGCAGGAGGCCCACCGCTCGCGCCTGGTTGACCTGCCAGAACGCGCCGTCGCCGGTGTTCGTCACGTCGATCAGGCTGCGAAGCTCGGCCGGTTCGAGGACGGTTTGTTTGTCCAGGACCCGCACCTCGAGGGGCTCCGATGTTGCTGTGTTCAGCTCGTTGGCCACGCGACCGACAGCGTCGAGCTCCAGCTCCGGGCTCTGTGGGTAGGGCGTCAGGCTGAACCGGTGGGGCCCGGGTCGGCCGATGACACCGACGACTCGCTGGACGAGCTGCGCGGGGTCGACCACGATGCCGTCGGTTCCGGGTTCGACCACGAACTGGGAGTCGGTGGCGACGACCGTCGGCGGGCTGGGTCCGTCGAGCTGGGGGGCGATGAAGCCGCCGACGGCCGCCTCGACGGTGCCGGCGTCGACGACATAGGGCAGGTCGAGCTCGATGGGCGTCCCGAACGAGCCGAGCCAGCGGAAGGGGCCGGTCCACCACGGGCCCTCGGTGCGGGCGGCGAAGGCGCCGGCGACCAGTTGCTCGTGGTTGACGCGCGCCCCGAGCCGCACCAGGTCGGTGGTCACGGTGCGGTCGCCCACCGAGATGATGACCGGCTCGGCGGCCAGATCCTCGGTGAGATCGGTGGCCACCGCTCGGACCTGACCGGCATCCATCCCACTCAGATCGATGCCCATCACCTGGACATTCCTGGCGATCGTGGCATTGTTGATGGCCGAGTCGACCGCCCAGCCCAAACAGAGGGCGGTCAGGACGCCGAGCAGCGCGGTCAGTGAGTAGGCGAGGCGCCGGCCCGACTGCTGAGCGCCACCGACCGCGAGATCCACGATCCCGATTGTCGCAGCTGTCGGCGCAGACCCGGCGTCACGGATCCCGGTGCCACCGCGCCCTTGCCCCGCGTCGCTCCGCCGCATCCCGAGTCGCTCTAGAACAGGCGCTGCTGTGGACGTTCGACGCCCCGAAGCCGGTCGTAATCGACCTCGACGCACTCGATGGCGCGGGTGGCAGCCAGCATTCGGGCCTGGGGTTTGATGAGTTGGGCGGCGAACACGGCACGGACCGGTGCGAGATCGGGCTGCGCGTTCAGGAACTCAACGTAGCGAGCGAGCTGCTCGATTCCGTCGATCTCGCCGCGGCGCTTGATCTCGACGGCGACGGTTCTTCCCTCAGCGTCCCGACACAGCAGATCGACTGGACCGATGTCGGTCGGGTACTCACGACGGACCAGTCGCAGACCATCCTCGAGCTCGTGAGGTTGTTCGGCGAGGAGTTCCTGGAGGTGGCGTTCCACCCCGTCCTTCTGCAAACCGGGATCCGAGCCGAGATCGACGGTGACGTCGCTGTGCACCTCGTGGAGCTCGATCGACAACGCCTCGCCGCTTTGGTTGGACACCCGCCAGCCCGCCTCGTTCTCGATGAGCGTATTGGGGGCGTTCATCCAGTTCAGGGGCTTGTAGGCCCCCCCGTCGGCGTGGATGGCGATACAACCGTCGGCCTTGACCATGAGCAACCGGATGGCTCGATCGAGGCGGGACGTGAGCCGTCCCTCGTAAACCACCGTGCACTCGGCAACCACCAATCGCACGCCGAGAGCCTACCGGCCGCCGCTCCTAAACTCCCGAGCGGTCCGGCCGATTGGCCGGCATGGCATCCAAAGCGGCCTCGGGAACCAAGACCGGCAGGAAGCCCGCCGGCGATCCCAAGAAATGGGAGTCTCGCGCCGTGACCCGGTTGATCGAGGCCGGCTCCATGACCGAGTGCGAGCACTGCGGCGATCGGGTCAAGTTCAGGGCTCGGCAGCGGGATGTCCAGGTCATCTGCAACGTCTACATCGACGGCGTCTGGGATCGCGTCGAGCACTATCACGAACAGTGCTATGACGATGCCGGCGAGCCGTTCGGGTCCACCGACGATTGACATCTCCGGGTGCCCGGTACGGTGGTCCCGGTGATGGACGACCACCAACTGGCCGCCCGGGTGGCCTGCGAGACCGGTCGGATGCTGGTCGATCTCCGCAGCGAGATGGTGGCCTCCGGTGAACATCACTTCACGATGAAGGACGCCGGCGATGCCGTGGCCCACACGTTCATCGCCAGCCAGTTGGGTTCCCACCGTCCGGGGGATGCCATCCTGTCCGAGGAGGGCGTCGACCGGCAGGAACGGCTTGTGGCTGACCGTGTGTGGATCGTCGACCCTCTCGATGGCACCCGCGAGTATGCAGAGCCTCCCCGGGTCGACTGGGCGGTGCACATCGCGTTGGTGAGCGATGGTGTTCCAATCGCCGGTGCGGTGGCGCTTCCCGCCGAGGATCTGGTGTTCGACACCGGGCAGCCGGCCGTGGTTCCGGAGATGGACGGAGACCGACCCCGGGTGATCGTGAGCCGCACGCGTCGGCCGCCCGCTGCGCAGATGCTGGCGGCGGCGCTCGGTGCGGACTACCTGGAGATGGGCTCGGCAGGGGCCAAGGCCATGGCAGTCGTTCGTGGCCAGGCCGACATCTACGCCCACTCGGGCGGACAGTACGAGTGGGACAACTGCGCTCCGGTGGCGGTCGCCACCGCCGCTGGTCTGCACTGCTCGAGGCTCGACGGTTCGCCGATGCGGTACAACAACGCCGACCCGTACCTGCCCGACCTGCTGATCTGCCGTCCCGAATTCGCCGGTCGCTGTCTGGAGATCCTCCGCGGCTGAGCTTCAGCGGGCGAACTTCTTGAGCGGCGACTCCCGGGCCAGACGCTCGTTGATCAGGCGGCGCCGCTCCTGGAGCTCGGCGTGGCTGAGCTGGTCCTGTTCGGTGGGATCGACCCCGAAGCCGGCCTTGATACCGTCCAGATCGAGTCGCCACGCTCCCGGGGACATCCCCAGTTCCTCGGCGAAGGTTTGCCCGTGGCGGGTGAAGAAATGGGTGGCGATGTAGGTGACCTCGCCGAAGAGGTCCAGGTCCGGAGCCAAGGTGGCGATCGCCCCGTCGATGAAGATCAGGTTCTTGACGTACAGCATCAAAGGCTTCGGCATCCGTGCCCCGTAGCCGAGCAGCGACTTGATGATGCGTTGCAGTTCGGCGATCAGTTCCTCGGGTGAAAGTTTGGTCGGGTCGATCGGCGGACCATCGAGGCCGAGATCCCGGATCACCGCGTCGATTTCGGTGCCGGCGGGTAGAGCCCCCAGATCCCGCAGGGCCTCCACCTGACCCCGGACGTCGTTCATCGTCGCCGTCATCATCATCTTCATGAATGCCTGCTTCTCGGGGTCGGTGAGGCGCCCGGTGATCCCGAAGTCGAGGAGTCCCGTCCGGCCGTCGGGCAGGATCACCAGGTTGCCCCCGTGGAGGTCGCCGTGGAACACGCCGTGGAGGAACGCTCCTTCGAGGAAGCCGATCATCCCGGTCCGGATGATCTCATGGGTGTCGATGCCAGCCCCCTTCATGCCGACGACATCGTCGAAGTTGAATCCAACCAGCTCCTCCATCACGAGCACCCGCCGGCTCACGAGGTCTGCGTGCGGCCTGGGAATGACGAATCCCGATTGATCGAGCTTGACCATGATCTCGGCGACCTCGAGCATGTTGTCCGCCTCGAGACGGAAGTCGAGCTCCTCGATGATCGTCTCGGCAAAGAGCTCCACCAGAGCCGGTGGATTGGCAAGCGCCGACACGGGGATGCGTCCGACGAGGAACGGCGCCAGCCAGGCCAGCACCCGGAGATCCCGCCGCACGACGGCATCGATACCGGGACGCTGGACCTTCACCACGACGGGGCTGCCATCCCGGAGCACGGCCCGGTGCACCTGGGCGATCGACGCAGCGGCGATCGGCTCCGCTTCGAAGGACCGGAAGACCGCATGCATGGGCGTGCCCAGGTCCTCCTCGATCACCCCGACGACGGCGCGGTACCCCACCGGTGGAACCTGGTCCCGGCACTTCTTGCACTCGGCGACCAGTTCGGCGGGAAAGACACCCTCGCCGGCGCTGATGATCTGGGCCAGCTTGATGTAGGTCGGGCCGAGCCGCTCGGCGGCGACACGGAGCCGGCGGGAGATCCCCGCCTTCGACGCCGACGTTCCCCGCTCGCCTACCGCCCAGGCGAGGACGGCACTTCCCAGGACCCGAAGGACCGTCAGCGCCCGCCGCAGCGGCGGAAGGCGGGGAGCTCGGGTCAACCCGGGGAGTTCGCCGGCCTGCTCGGCCCGCAGCCGGTCGGCGAGCGACCGCCACACCGGCACGGGCGAGTCGAGTACCCACGGTGGGGTGTCGCTGAACGCCCCCCAGCGCCGGTCGGCCGGGAACGGGGAAGATGACATGACGACGATTGTGCTACGCGAGCGGCTGACACCAGACACCGGCTGCCTGTGACCCTTACCTCGACCCGACCGGGCCGACGAGGTTACGAGGTCTACGAGGCTGCCTTGTACTCGATCCGATGGGGGAGCACCGCCTCGCCCAGCTGCTCTTCCCTGAACGACTCGTATTCGCTGAAGTTGCCTTCGAACCAGCGCACCTGGCTCTGGCCCTCGAAGGCCAGGATGTGTGTTGCGATCCGGTCGAGGAACCAGCGGTCGTGGCTGATCACGACGGCGCATCCGGCGAAGCGCTCCAGGGCGTCCTCGAGGGCCCGCAGCGTGTCGACGTCGAGATCGTTGCTCGGTTCGTCGAGCAGCAGGACATTGCCTCCGTCTTTGAGGACCTTGGCCAGATGGATCCGGTTTCGTTCACCACCGGAGAGGACCCCGACCCGCTTCTGCTGGTCCGAGCCCCTGAAGTTGAACCCCGCGACATAGGCGCGGCCATTCACCTCTCGCCCCGCCAGATCGATGACCTCCTTGCCGCCGGTGATCTCCTCGTAGACGGTCTTGGTGTCGTCGAGCACGTCGCGGCTCTGGTCGACATGTGACATCTTGACCGACGACCCGATCGTGATCGTGCCATCGTCGGGTTGTTCACCGTCCCCGGTGGCGGCGGCGATCAACATCCGGAAGAGGGTCGTCTTGCCGGCGCCGTTTCCACCGATCACCCCGACGATGCCGGCCGGCGGGAGCCGAAACGAGAGGTCTTCGATGAGGAGCTTGTCGCCGTAGGCCTTGGCGAGATGATCGACGTCGATGACCTGATCGCCGAGCCGGGGCCCGGGTGGGATGTGGATCTGCACCCGCTCCTGAGCGGGATCGTATGCCTCGGCCTCCTCGCGGAGAGACTCGTAGGCGGAGAGTCGTGCCCTCCCTTTCGCCTGGCGAGCTTTGGGTGCCATCCGCACCCACTCCAGTTCCCGCTCGAGCGTTCGCTTGCGGGCCGCCTGTGCTCGCTGCTCGGTGTCGAGCCGGGCCTGCTTTTGTTCGAGCCAGGAGCTGTAGTTGCCTTCGAAGGGAATCCCCTTGCCGCGGTCCAGTTCCAGGATCCACTTGGCGACGTTGTCGAGGAAGTAGCGGTCGTGGGTGATCGCCACGACAGTCCCTGGATAGGAGTCCAGCCGCTTCTCCAGCCAGTGCACGCTCTCGGCGTCGAGGTGGTTGGTTGGCTCGTCGAGAAGAAGCAAGTCCGGTTGGCTGAGGAGCAGCCGGCAGAGGGCGACCCGGCGCCGCTCGCCTCCCGAGAGGTGGCCGACCGCCGAGTCGGCTGGTGGGAGCCGGAGCGCATCCATGGCGATCTCGATGGTTCGCTGCAGGTCCCACCCCTGAGCGGCCTCGATCTTGGCCTCGAGGTCGGCCTGGGATGCTCCGAGCTTTTCGTAGTCGGCGTTGGGATCGGCCCATCGCTCCATCAGAGCTTCGTAGTCGGCCAGCAAGCGCACAGTCTCGCCGGCGCCGTCCATGACGTTGCCGCGAACGTCCTTGGCCGCGTCGAGGTGCGGCTCCTGCTCCAGG
>JBFGLT010000024.1:0-25973 GCA_041576015.1 Acidimicrobiales bacterium | reverse complement strand
GATCGACGCCCACGGCGCCGACATCGCCCGCTTCTACGACCAGGAGCGCAACGACGAACACATCTGGAGCCGGGCGAGCGAACACTTCAACAAGACGTACGGGATCGTCCACCCCGCCGAGCAGTGGGAGAGCCGCCGGAACCTGCAGGTCAGCCCGTACTTCTCCCGCCAGCAGGACCTGGGAGCGTTCTTCTTCAGCGCCCGCACGTGGGAGCGCCCGCAGTGGTACGAGTCGAACGCCGATCTGGTGGAACGCTACGGGCTGTCCGAACGAGAGGTCGAGTGGGACAACCGGTGGTGGAGCCCGATCACCGTCGGGGAGCACCTCAACCTGCGGGAGAACTGCGGGATGGTCGACTTGAGCGCCTTCCAGATCTACGAGCTGACGGGTCCCGGCGCTGTGGCGTTCGCCGAGTATCTCGCCGTGAACAAGGTCGACCGGCCGGTCGGCAGCACCACCTACACCCCTTGGCTCACCCCCGACGGCGGCTTCCACTCGGACCTGACCATGATGCGGACCGCTTCCGACACCGTGCGGATCGTGACCGGCGTCTTCGATGGCGGTCGGGACTCGTTCTGGATCAAGAAGCACCTGCCCGAGGACGGGGTCGACTTCCGCGACCGGACCCTCGAGCTCACCACCCTCGGGGTCTGGGGCCCCAATGCCCCGGCAGTGGTCGGCCAGCTGACCGACCACGACCTCAGCCAAACCGGCTCGCCGTACGGATCGATCGTCGACGTCACCCTACAGACGCCGGCCGGACCGGTGGAGGCCACTCTGTTCCGCATCTCCTATGTCGGGGACACCGGCTGGGAGATCTACACCGCCTGGGACAATGGCCCAGCGCTGTGGGACGCCCTCATGTCCGCCGGCGCCGAGCACGGGCTCCGGCCCACCGGCGGCGGTGTCTATGGCACATCGGGCCGGTTGGAGAAGGGATACCGCCTGATGGGGGCCGAACTGGAGAGCGAGTACAACCCGGTCGAGGCCGGTCTGGCCCGCCCGCGGGTCAAGGCCGCCGACTTCATCGGCAAGCAGGCCTACCTGGCGGCCCGCGAGCGGGGCGCCGAGGTCCAGATGTGCACCCTCACCGTGGAGGACCTCACCGACTCGAAGGGGCGCACGCGGTACCCGCAGGGTGGCAACGAGCCGATCCTCGACCAGGACGGTCGGCGGATCGTGGACAGCCACGGACGGGTGTCCCGGGTGTGTTCGGCGGGCTGGGGGCCGAGCGTCGGAAAGCACCTGCTGACCGCCTACCTGCCAAACGAGCTCGCCGTCGTTGGGACCGATCTCCAGGTCATGTACTGGAACGAGCTGTTCCCCGTGAAGGTCGCCGCCGTCGAAGGAGCTGTGTTCGACCCTGACGACACGAGGCTTCGGTCGTGAGAATCCTGTGCGCGGTCAAGCGGGTACCGGCGCCGGGCGCACGGATCAACATCACCGCTGACCGAACCGATGTCGACACCACCCATCTCGGGTTTGCGATGTCACCCCACGAGGAGTGCGCGGTCGAGGAGGCGGTGCAACTCGTCGAGCGATTTGGCGGTGAGGCGACCGTCCTGACCCTCGGTCCACCCGAGGCCGAGGAGCAGTTGCGCTATGCCGCGTCGCTGGGTGTGCAGAACGCCGTGCTGCTGTCCACCGACGGGTCGCCGTGGGATCCTCAGCGCACCGCCCGGGCCATCGCCGGTGCGATCGAGACCCTGGAGAACGAGGACGGCCCGTTCGACCTCATCCTCTTCGGCAACGAATCGGCCGACAGCGGTGGGTACCAGGTCGGCGTTCGCGTTGCTCGTGCGCTCGACCGGCCGATGGTCAACGCCATCAAAGGCATCGAGCCCGACATCGACGGCGGTGTGGTCACCGCCAAACGGGAGGTCGACGGAGGGTTCGAGGTCTACCGCTTGCCGGTGCCGGCAGTGCTCGGGGTCAAGGAGGGATTGAATCTGCCCCGCTACCCGACGATGAAGGGTCGCCTCGCCTCCAAGAAGGTCGGCGTGCGCGTCATCGAGGCTGCGGCGCCACCGGGGGGCCAGTCGAGGATGGGCCTGAGACAACCCCCGGTCCAGGAGTCCACCACGGTGAAGTTGGGCGACGGTCCGGGAGCGGCGCCGGCCGTCGTCGATCTCTTCGAAGAGCTGGGACTGCTGCGATGAGCGACGTCCTGGTGCTCGCCGAAACCGATCGCGGTGAGCTCGCACCCGCCACCCTCGAGGCGGTCACCGCCGCCCGATCGCTGGATGCATCGACGATCCACGTGCTCATCTGTGATGTGACCGTCGATGGAGACGGCGCCGCCGAGGTTCTGGGTGACTACGGCGCCGACACCGTGCACGTCGTCGACCATGAACTGCTGGCCGACTTCGGCCCCGAGGCCTGGGGCCAGGTGCTCGTGACGGTCATCGAGGAACTCGAACCCGATGTCGTGCTCGCCTGCGGCACGTCGAAGGGCAACGAGGTCCTGGCCCAGGCGGCGGCCCGCCTCGACCTTCCCTTCGTCGCCAACTGCATCGAACTGCCCGCCGACATGGCCGGCACCGACGACCTGACCCTCACCCGGGTCCAGTGGGGTGGCTCGTTGCTCGAAGAGGCAGGTCTCCAAGCCGGTATCCGGATCGTCTCCGTCGCCCATCACGCCGTCGAGGCCGAACCGGTGGGCGGTGTCGCCGCCGGTCTCGAGACCGTCACACCCGAGCTCGACGACGTGCTCAGCCGCACGATGTGCGTCGGCCGGGAGATGGCCGAAGCCGGCGTCACCTTGTCGACCGCCCCGATCGTGTTCGGCGGCGGTCGTGGAGTCGGATCGGCCGAGGGGTTCGCTCCGCTGGAGGAACTGGCCGCCATGCTGGGCGGCCGCGTCGGCTGCTCCCGGGCTGTCACCAACAACGGCTGGCGACCGCATCGGGATCAGGTCGGTCAGACCGGCACCCGGATCGCACCCGAGCTGTACGTCGCCAGCGGGATCAGCGGTGCGATCCAGCACTGGGTGGGGGCGATGGCATCGAAGCGGATTCTGGCCATCAACACCGACCCGGAGGCGAACATGGTCGTCAAGGCCGACTACTTCGTCCACGGCGATCTGCACCAGGTCCTCCCCGCCGTCATCGACGAGATCAAGCGACGCCGCGCCCGAGCCTGAGGCCTAGACGTCCTCGGACGGGCGAACGGGGTGGGTAGCCTGTCGGCCTTGGGCCGACGGTACGCACAACTTCTGGTGTTCTTCACCTCGGGAGCGGTCTTGGTCCTCGAGATCCTGGCCGGTCGCCTCATGGCCCCCTATGTCGGAGTGTCCCTCGAGACCTTCACCGGCATCATCGGCACAATCCTCGCCGGCATCGCCCTCGGTTCGGCCGTCGGTGGCAGGCTGGCCGACCGCCACGACCCGAACCGCATGATCGGCCCGGCCCTCATGCTCGGCGGGGTGCTCTCCTGGCTGTCGATCCCGATCGTCACCGTCCTCGGTCCCGGGGTCGGCCGGGCCATCCCCGCCATCGTCATTCTGTCATTCTTCGGCTTCTTCGCCCCGGCCATGGTGCTCACGGCGGTCAGTCCGATGGTGGCCAAACTGCGGCTCCAGAGTCTGCTCGAGACCGGCGAGGTGGTCGGTGGACTGTCGGCTGCAGGCACGGCCGGCGCCCTGTTCGGAACGTTCTTCACCGGATTCGTCCTCGTCGCCGCCGCCCCGACCCGGCCGATCATCGTCACCGTCGGCGTCGCACTGGTCGCCTGGGGCCTGTTCCACACCGTGGGGCGCGCCCGCGCCTCGGCCCCGCCGGCGGGAATGATGGGGATGGCGGCCCTCGCCCTCGCCCTTGCATTGTTCTCGGCCGATCCATGCGAGTTCGAGTCGGCCTATGCGTGTGGTCGGGTGGTCGAGGACGACTCGAACGAGTCGCTGCGGTTCCTGATCCTCGACACCCTGCGACACGGGGCGGTCGACCTCGACGACCCGACCCATCTCGAGTTCCGCTACATCAACATCATCGGCGATGCGATCGACGCGCTCCCTCCCGGACCGATCGATGCGCTACACCTCGGTGGGGGCGCGTTCAGCGTGCCCCAGTACATCGACGCCACCCGGCCGGCATCGACCCATCTGGTCCTGGAGATCGACCCCCTGCTGGTCGAGGTGGCCCAGGAGGAGCTCGGTCTGGTCACCGGACCGGACCTGCAGGTGATCACCGGGGATGCCCGGCTGGCAATCGCCGACCTGCCCACCGACAGCTACGACGTGATCGTCGGCGATGCCTTCGGTGGCCTCAGCGTTCCCTGGCACCTCACGACCACCGAGTTCATCGGCGAGCTCGACCGGGTGCTCCGCCCCGACGGGCTCTATGTGATGAACGTGATCGATGGAGCCGAGAATCGCTTCGTCGAAGCCGAGCTGGCCACGCTGGCCGAACACTTCGAGTTCCGGGCGGTGGTGGTTCCCCCCGACTGGCCCCGGCCCGGCCCGGTCAACCAGATCCTCATCGCGTCGGATTCGTCGCTGCCCACCATGGTCGTCGACCCCGAACACGGAGCCTTCGTCGACGACGTCGCCGCCTTCACCGGCGATGCGGAACCGTTGCGGGACGACTACGCACCGGTGGAACAACTGGCCGCCAATCCCTGAACGCCGCACGCTCCCGGGCGGTCCGGGCCCGAGCGTGGGAAACTCTGCGGCATGGCCACGCTCGTGCTCGTCGAAGGCGCCAGTGACGCCAATGCCGTCACCGCCCTCGCCGCCCGGACCGTCGGCGACCTGACGGCGATGGGGGTGAGCGTCGTGGCGATGGGCGGGGCAACCAACGCCGGACCGGTCGTCGCCCGGATCACCGCAGGCCCGGAGCGCCAGCGGATTCTCGGCCTGTGTGACGAGGGGGAAACGAGCTACTTCGCTCGGGCCTTCGCCATGGCGGGGATTCCCGACGGCGGCCTGTTCATCTGCCGGGCCGACCTCGAGGACGAGCTCATCCGATCCATCGGTCCGGCTCGGGTGCTGGACTTCGTGGCCAGCCAGGGAGAGCTGACCGGCTTTCGGATCATGCAGCGTCAGCCGGCCCAGCGGGACCGGCCCCTGGACCGGCAGCTCCACCGCTTCATCGGCGCCCGGAGCGGTCGGAAAAAGCGCTACGGACGGGAACTCATCGGCTGGCTCGATCTCGAGAATATGCCTGCCCCCCTCGCCGCCCTGATGGCCGCTCTCTGATCCCGGCGAGGGCGCGGTTCGGTGGCCCCACCGGCCCCGGGGATACCGTGGGTGCGTGGTTGGGTGGAGATCGCTGGTCGTGGCCGTCGTGGCGACGGCGAGCTGCGCGTGCACGCTGACCGGTGGTCAGGACGATGCCTCGCCGCCGGTCGAGCAGTCGACAACCGATCCGACCCCCGAAGCGATCACCGGTGGCGCTGAGACCGGCGCCGCGGTGGGGGAGAACGGTTCGGACGATGCAGCATCGCCGAGCGGGGCCGATCCGAACGGCGACCTCTTCGCCTTGCTGGGCGCCGAGGACCAGATCGTGGTGCAGACCCGTCAGGGCGACCTCTCCATTCTCACCTTCGGCGGCCAAACGCCCGTCGACGGGGGTGTCAATGCCAGCCAGCCGGTCTTCTCCGGTGACGGCACCCGCCTGGTCTGGACGGCCCCGGACCCGGGAAGCGCCGCCGGCACCGTCGTGATCGCCGATGTCGACGACGACGGCTCCACGGCGGTCACCGCAACGATCAGCACACCGCTCGTGTCGTTCTACAACGCGTGGGCGCCCGGTTCGCGTGACCGGCTCGCCGTGCTCGGCACCACGCGGTCAGGGGTCGGTCTGGCGGTCGTCGACGTGACCGAGGGGACTGCCGAACTGGCCGACGTCGGCACGCCGTACTTCTTCGTGTGGGATCGGGACGGATCCGGCCTGGTCGGACACGTCGCCGCCAGCCTCCGAACCTTCGATTTCGAGGCGAGGACCGGCCTCGATCTGTTCGACGTGAATCCGAGCTTTCGCACGCCGGCGGTCCTGTCCGACCGGTCGACCGCCTTCGTCGCCGCCGACAACCTGCTGCCATTCGCCGGTCGCAACGCTCTGATCCGACTCGATGCCGGACCGGACGGTCTGGTCGGCGCCACCGCCACCGGCGTGGCCCGGTTCGAGGGCACCGGGACGTTCACGCTCTCCCCCGACGAACAGATGCTGGCCGTCGTGGTCGAAGGGTCGCTGGAAACGGCCCCGATCTTCTCGGCGTCAACCCACGCAGCCGGATTCCAGGCCGACGATGGTCTGGACCGCGGGCTCCACCTCATCGATCTCGAGACCGGGGAGATCCGCCAGGTCGTCGACGCGCCGGTTCGAGCTGCGTTCTGGTCCCCCGACGGCCAGTTCGTCCTCAGCCTCGGCTTCGCTGGGCGAGTCGACGGCATCACGTGGGTGATCTGGCAGGTGCACGATCGGGAGGGCCGACCGGTCACCCAGACCGACCCGTTTGCCGTCAGCCGGGAGTTCGGAACCAGCTATCTGCCGTTCTACGACCAGTACGCCCAGTCGACCCTGCTGTGGAGCCCCGACGGGACGAGGTTCGTCTTCCCGGGCATGAGCGAGGAGGGCGACACCGGCATTTGGGTCCATCAACTGCCCAGCGGCAATGCCGGTCCCCGCACTGCCAAGGTGGCCGACGGCGTCATCGCCTTCTGGAGCCCGGGGTGACCGGACCGGTGGCGCTGGCCATCGGCGGCGCGTCGCTGGCGGCCGTCGTCGACTGGTGGGCGGTGTGGACCGATCGAGATCGCGTGGAACGGCTGGCCAAGCCGGCCGTGATGATCGCCTTGGTCGTCGCCGTGCTCGTGTCCGGTCTGCAGGGCTGGACTCGGGGCTGGCTGCTGGTGGCGCTCGTGGCCGGTCTGGCCGGCGACGTGTTCCTCCTGCCGGCCATCGATGCGTTCGTCGCCGGGCTCGGCTCGTTCCTCGTCGGTCATCTGGCCTACGTCGCGCTGGCGGCGGTCGTCGGGATCGAAGGGGGATGGCTCGTCGGCGGGCTCGTCGTGGCAACCGGTGTCGTCGCCACCGTGGGTACCGCCATCGTGGAGGCGGCTCGCTCCTCACGGCTCGTTGGGCCGGTGGCGGCCTACGTCGTCGTGCTCGGCTTGTCGACGGCCATGCTGGTCGGCACGGGGTCGGTGCTGCTCGTTCTGGGCGCCTGCCTCTTCGCCGCATCCGACGCACTTCTCGGGTGGGACCGATTCGTCGCCCACGGTCCCGGCGGGCGGGTGGCGGTCCACTTGACCTACCATTTGGCCCAGGGGCTCCTGACGGCCGGGGCGATCACCTCATGATGACCGTCCCGCCGAAACCAGCTCTGCGATCGCCGACGCGGCGCGGTCGACGGGAACATCGACCGTCTCTCCGGTCGAGCGGGTGAACAGCTCGACGGACCCGGCCTTCAGGCCCCGGGGACCGAGCGTCGAGCGGAACGGAATGCCGATCAGTTCGGCGTCCGCGAACTTCACGCCGGCGCGGGCATCGCGATCGTCGAGCAGCACATCGACTCCGAGCTCGCCGAGTTGCCGGTAGAGCTGCTCGCCGGCGGCGGTCGTGTCCTCGTCGAGGCGCATCAGGGTGATCACCACCTCGAAGGGGGCGACCGCCACCGGCCAGATGATCCCCTTGTCGTCGTGGTGGGCCTCGACGACGGCGGCCATGTTGCGGCCGATGCCGATGCCGTAGCTGCCCATCACGATCGGGGTCTCACCGCCGCCGGCGGTGGACACGGTCGCCCCGAAGAGCTCGGCGTACATGGGCCCCAGTTTGAAGATGTGGCCCACCTCGATACAGCGGACGATCTCGAGGGCGGCCCCACAGTTGATGCACGGTTCGCCGGCCTGCACCTCCCGCAGGTCGGCCCACCGGCCCACCGAGATGTCCCGATCGACCGACACGCCCCGGTAGTGCACGTCGTCGGTGTTGGCGCCGGTCGTCATGTCGGTGCGCCCCCGGAGCGACACGTCCATGACCACCGGATGATCGGTGACCCCGACCGGCCCGAGGGATCCGGGTTGGGCCCCGAGGGCGGCGAGGGTCTCCTGTGCTTCGGCAGCTCGGATCTCGACCGCCCCGGTCGCGTCGGCCAGCTTCTGTGTGTTGAGCTGATGATCGCCCCGCACGACGACCAGGGTGAGGGTGCCGTCGAGAACCATCACGAGCGTCTTGAGCTGACGGTCGGCGGGGGCGCCGCCGGGAAACTCCTCGAGCGCCTTGATCGTCCGCACGCCAGGGGTGTCGAATCGTTCTGGGGCGTCCGGGCCGGGATCGTCGTCGGCGGGCGGCACGATCGACGTACCCTTCTCGACGTTCGCCGCATAGTCGCAGTTCCGACAACGAACCACATCGTCCTCGCCGGCCTCGGACGGTGTCATGAACTCGACCGAGTCGTTCCCGCCCATCGCCCCCGAGCTGGCCTCCACACCGAAGGCCGGGATGCCGAGCCGCTCGAAGATGCGCCGGTAGGCGGTGTCGTGGAGGTCGAAACTGGCATCGAGCCCAGCGTCGTCGACATCGAACGAGTAGCTGTCCTTCATGGCGAACTCGCGCACTCTGAGCAGGCCGCTCTTGGGGCGGGCCTCGTCGCGGAACTTGGTTTGGATGTGGTACCAGATCTGGGGCAGCTGCTTGTAGCTGCTCAGCTCGCCGGCGACCGTTGCGAAGATCTCCTCGTTGGTGATGCCGAGCGCGTTTTCGTTGGCGCGCCGGTCGGTCAACCGGAACATGATCTCGCCCATCGTCTCCCACCGACCGGACTGTTTCCAGATCTCGGCGGGGTGCATGGTCGGCAGCAGGAACTCCTGGCCACCGATCGCGTCGATCTCCTCCCGCACGATCTGGGCGACCTTCTGGTGCACCCGCCATCCGAGCGGCAGCATCGAGTAGTGGCCGGCGTGGAGCTGACGGATGAACCCACCTCGGACCAGCAGCTTGTGGCTCGCCGCTACCGCATCGTTCGGTGCATCGCGGAGGGTGGGTGTGAACAACTTCGACCAGCGCATACGACTTCGGAGCGTACCCACCTCGGGCCGGGGGCGCTGTGCGAACCGATCCTCAGTGGGTGGCGCCCGACTCGGTTTGATCGAGATCCAGGATGATCAAGTCGGCCTCGCCGGTGGGATCGATCGGGAGGGTCTCGACCACGCGGTGCCGGCGTCGTAGGCGTGGTCGCCAGCGGACCGGTCTCCGGGGCCGGCGCGGTCGGGCTGCGACCGGTACATGGGTGCGCTCGGCGACAAGGGCTGCTTCGTGGCCGCGCAATGCCCCGATCAGCCGGAAGGCGAGCGTGGCCGTCGACGCGACCCCCGACGCTGTCAGCAGCCGCCCGTGCTCGACGAAGGGTTCGTTGACCAGGGTCACGCCCTGCTCGGTGATCAGGCTGCCGGCCAGCCAGTGGGTGGTGACCCTCGCCCCGTCGGCCAAGCCGGCGGCGACGAGCAGCACCGATCCGGTCGACGTGGCACCGAGCCATTCGGCGCCGGTCCCGATCGTGGCGATGGCTTCGATGAGGGAGCTGTCGGCCGCCGCCGTCCGCACGCCCATGCCGCCGGGGACGACCAGCGCGGCACAGGTGCCGACCTGCCCGGCGGTACGGGTGGGCACCACTCGACCGTGGTAGCTGGTCGGGGGCCGCGACTGCACGGTGGCGATCTCGACGGCGATGCCGGCCGAGCTCAGGATCGCGACGACCGCACCGGCCTCGTCGGCGGCCACGCCGTCGTACGCCAGCACGATCACCGGCAGTTCGCTCGCGCTGCCCACCAGACCATGGTGCACCCGATCGGCGGACGCATTCACGCCACCGAGGCGATTCTCACATGGTGGAATCGTTCCACAGTGCGGTGACGGTGCTCCGCCGGGTGTGCGATACTGACCACCATGAAGCTCACGTCGCCCAGACCCCGCCTGACCGAGCCCCTCATCAGGGAGAACGGAGAGCTGCGGTCAGCGTCCTGGGAGGAGGCCCTCACCCGGGTGGCCACCGGTTTTCAGGAGGTCATCGACACCCGCGGCGGTGAAGGATTTGCGATGTTCTCGTGCTCGAAGAGCACGAACGAGATGAACTACGCGGCCCAGAAGTTCGCTCGCACCGTGCTGGGCACCAACAACATCGACTCCTGCAACCGAACTTGACACGCTCCCAGCGTCGTCGGTCTGGCGACGGTCTTCGGAGCCGGCGGTGGCACCTCGTCCTATGAGGAGATCGAGGAGACCGACCTCATCGTCCTGTGGGGCTCGAATGCTCGCGAGGCCCACCCCATCTTCTTCCACCATCTGATGCGCGGACTGCAGAACGGCGCCCGCATGTACTCGGTCGATCCCCGCCGCACCAGCTCGGCCAAGTTCGCCGACGTGTGGCTCGGGCTGGAGGTCGGCTCCGACGTCGCCCTCGCCAATACCGTCGCCAACCACATCATCACCAACGACCTCCACAACCGGGCCTTCATCGACCACGCCACCACCGGGTTCGACGAGTTCGCAGCGTCGGTTCGGCCGTACACGCTCGCCGAGGGTGAGCGGCTCACCGGCGTACCGGCTACCGCCATCGCCGAGCTGGCCGAGGCCTATGCCACGGCCCGAACAGCCCAGATCCTGTGGACACTCGGGATCACCGAGCACCACAACGCGGTCGACAACGTGGTGTCGCTGTGCAACCTGGCGCTCCTCACGGGCCACATCGGACGGTGGGGGAGTGGGCTGGTTCCCCTGCGCGGCCAGAACAACGTCCAGGGAGGTGGCGACATGGGCGCTCTTCCCGACAAGCTCCCCGGGTTCCAGAGCGTGTCCGATCCCGAGCACCGGGCCAAGTTCGAGGCCGTGTACGGACGGCCGGTCCCGCCCGAGGAGGGTTTGCACCTCACCCTCATGTTCGAAGCGATGGAACGAGGGGAGATCACCGCCGCCTACGTGATCGGGGAGAACCCGGCGGACTCCGAAGCCGACATCGAGCACGCCCGGCGACTGCTCAGCGGCCTCGATCTGCTCGTCGTCCAGGACATCTTCCTCACCCGCACAGCCCAACTGGCCGACGTCGTCCTCCCGGCCTCGGTGGCGTGGGCCGAATGCGACGGGACCGTGACGTCGTCCGAGCGCCGGGTCCAGCGGGTGCGGGCAGCGGTGTCACCCCCGGGTCGAGCTCGCCACGACCACGACATCCTCGGCGAGCTGGCCCGCCGGATGGGCTACACCGCCTGGGGCGAGCCGTCCCCCGAGGACCTCTGGGAGGAGCTCCGCCGCCTCTCCCCGCTCCACGGCGGCATGACCTACGAGCGACTCGATGCCGAGGGAGGGATCCAGTGGCCGTGTCCCACCCTCGACCACCCGGGCAGCCCATTCCTGCACGGTTGGTTGTGGGAACCAGACCTCGGCGGGCGGGCCGGGGCACCCTTCTCGGTGGTCGTCGCTCAGGGCCCGGCCGAGGCCCTCACCGAGGAGTTCCCGCTCAGGCTGACGACCGGTCGGGCGCTCGACAGCTACAACACCGGCGTCCAGTCGGGATCGATGGAGAGCCCGATCCGCTACGGCAACGCCCTCGACATGAACCCGGCCGACGCCGCCCGCCTCGGGATCGCCGACGGGGAGATGGTGCGGGTGAGCTCGCCACGGGGCTCGATCGACATGCCGGTGCGGATCCAGCCCGACATCCCCGAGGGCCTGACCTTCACGACGTTCCACTTCCCGGAACTGGCCGACGTGAACGTGCTCACCAACGACGCGTGGGACAAGCGCTCCGGCACCGCCGAGTTCAAAGCCGCCAGTATCCGGGTTGACAAGCTCGTCGGCACCGCCGCGTCGTGACGATCGCCAGGCCGGCCGAGGACGCACGATGACCGATCTCCATCTCACCGGACACCGGGCCACCGAGACCGAGCGGTCGGCGATCGACGCCGCCCTGGCCGCCAGCGGGATCGACCCGGTGCTCAGCGTGGAGACCGACCGTCTCGTGCGGGGCGGGCTCCACCGGGCCGCCGAGCGCCGGCATGCGCTGCTCCCGGCCCTCCATGCCCTCCACAACGCCACGGGCTGGATCAGTCACGGGGGCATCAACTACATCGCCGAACGGCTCGGTGTCCCGCCCGCCGAGGGGTTCGGCGTGGCCAGCTTCTACGAGATGTTCCGGATGGAGGATCCCGGCCATACCGACGACGTCGTCCACGTCTGCGTGGATGGTGCATGCCAGCTGGCTGGGGCCGACGGAGTGATCGTCGGGTTGGAGTCCGCCGGCCGGCACGCGCACCGCAGTCCCTGTCTGGGCCAGTGCGAACGTGCGCCGGCCACCTTCACCCAGGGCAACCAGGGTCGGCCGGACCACGTCGAGGCCGACGCGCTTTCGCGCTCGCCGGTGATCCCTCAGCAGGGTGATCCCCATCTGCGAATCCTCCGCCGGATCGGCAAGATCGACCCGGGGTCGCTCGACGACTACGTGTCCTTCGGCGGATACAAGGCGCTCGCCAGGGCGTTCGCCCTCGGGTCCGAGGGCATCATCGACGCAATCGGCACAGCCGGCCTCAAGGGTCGGGGTGGGGCGGCGTTCCCCACTGCCGTCAAGTGGCGGGGGGTGCGCGACGCCCCCGGCGAAACCAAGTGGGTGGTCATCAACGCCGACGAGTCCGAACCCGGGACCTTCAAGGACCGCCACCTGATGGAGCTCGATCCGTTCGCCATCGTCGAAGCCTCCACCATCGCCGCCTTCGCGACCGGGGCGCAGAAGGGGTTCATCTACGTCCGTGGCGAGTACCCGCTGGCCACCCGCCGGCTTCAGCGGGCGATCGACCAGGCGCGCCATGCCGGCTTCCTCGGCCAGCGCATCGCCCGCTCGAGCTTCGCCTTCGATCTCGAGATCCGTCGGGGGGCCGGCGCCTACATCTGCGGCGAGGAGACCGCCCTGTTCGAGTCGCTGGCCGGCTTTCGCGGCGAGCCCCGCCAAAAACCACCGTTTCCCACCACCCACGGTTTGTTCCACCAACCGACGGCCATCAACAACCCCGAGACCCTGGTGAACGTGCTGGATATCGTCACCGACGGCGGGGAGGCGTACCGCGCGATCGGATCTCCTGACTCGACCGGCAGTCGGTTGTTCTGCCTGTCCGGTCACGTCGCCCGCCCCGGGCTGTACGAGCACGACTTCGGAGCAACGCTCGGCGACGTGATCGACGCGGCCGGCGGGATCTCCGGCGACCTGCGGGCGGTCCTCCTGGGTGGAGCCGCCGGAAGCTTCGTGGGACCCGATGCGCTCGACTTGCCGCTGACGTTCGAGGGGGCGAGGGCGGCGGGAGTCTCCCTCGGCTCGGGTGCGGTCATGGTGTTCAACACCAGCTCCGACTTCTCGGCGGTGGTTGCCCGGATCGCCGAGTTCTTCCGCAACGAGAGCTGTGGCCAGTGTGTGCCCTGCCGGGTGGGGGTCGTCCGGCAGCACGAACTCCTGCTGCGTTCGGCCGGACGCTCCATGGACCGGACCCTCATCGACGACATTGACAGGGCGATGAAGGACGCGTCGATCTGCGGACTCGGTCACACGGCGTCGACCGCCGTCGCCTCGGCCATCGACCTCGGACTGATCGGAGCCTCACCATGACCACCACCCAACCGAGGCTCCATGTGACGCCGGTCAGCCTGACGATCGACGGGCGCCCCGTGTCGGTCGGTGTGGGGGCGACGGTCCTCGACGCCTGCACGGCGGCCGGCGTGGACACGCCGACGCTGTGCTACGCGCCGAACCTGACCCCGGTCAATGCGTGCCGGGTCTGCGTGGTGGAACAGGCGGGATCGCGCACGCTCGTGCCGTCGTGCTCCCGGGTGGCCGAGGAGGGCATGGAGATCCAGACCGATTCCGAACGGGTGCGTCACAGCCGGAGGATGGTGCTCGAGTTCCTCGGCTCGAGCGTCGACCTCTCCCAGGCGGGCGACCTGCTCGAATGGATGGATCGGTACGGTGCCGATCCCGACCGCTACGGCACCGATCGGGCTCGGCTCGACGAGGAGGTCAAGATCCAGGACGAGCTCTACATCCGTGATTACGACAAGTGCGTGCTGTGCTACAAGTGCGTCGAGGCGTGCGGCGAGGACGCCCAGTACACGTTCGCCATCGCCGTGCGCGGGCGGGGGTTCGACGCACGGATCAGTACCGAGTTCGACGTGACGCTTCCCGAGTCGGCGTGCGTCTACTGCGGCAACTGCATCGGGGTGTGCCCGACCGGCGCCATCCAGTTCAAGTCAGAGTACGACCTCCGTCAGGCCGGCGACTGGAAACCCGATGAGCAGACGATCACCAGAACGGTGTGTTCCTACTGCGGCGTCGGCTGCAACCTCGAGCTCCATGTGCAGGACAACCGGATCGTCAAGGTCACCTCACCGGCCGACCACAGCGTCACCAACGGGCACCTGTGCATCAAGGGTCGGTTCGGCTGGAACTACGTCTAGGACCCGGCCTGTGGACCGTCCTCGCGGAGGGCGCTGACCTCGATGTCGGGGGTCTCGGTGGCGGGATCGAGGTAGACGGCGAGTTCGCCGACGTCCTCGCGGCGGATGTGGAGCGCATCGCGGGACTCGTCCCGCTTCTCGACCCCGTCGGGTCGCCGCACGACCACCAGGCACGGTTCGCTCCTCAGGATGTAGACCGCGTCGGACCGGGCGGCGACGATCGCCGCCCGGGCTCCGCCGGAGCGGGCGACGAGAAGGGCATCGAAGCCGGCCCACTGCCGGCGGTCGTCGGCGTCGTCCCCGGGACGAACCGACGCATGCCGCTGGATGTCGCGGACCAGCGAGTCGACCGCCGGTCCGACCTCGGGGCCGGCATCGGGATCGAGCGCCCACCAGACCCGCTGCGGGCTCGGGATCCGCCCCGGCGCGGCCGGTGGCGGGTTGATCACGGTGGCGGCGCTTTGCGCCATACCCAGCCGGGCCGGCAGATCGATGGTGCCGTCGGCTCGTTCGGTCGTTTCACCAGCCAATGTGGCGCCGACGCCGGCGGCCTCGGGCTCTGGTCCTGCGGCCGAGTCTGGCTCGATTCGATCCTGTCCACCCCTCTTGGAGAGCAGCAGGATTCCGATACCGGCGGCGCCGAGCGCGAGGCCACTGCCCACGATCGGGCCGAGACCCCACCCGTCCCCACCGCCATCACCGCCGGTCTCCTCGCCGAAGGCAAGTACCGAGTCCTCTCGACCGACCGAGTCAGCCGTCGAACCAGCCGTTGCCTCCGAGCCGGCGCTCGTGGTCGTGGCCACGGTGGTCGTGGTCGCGGCGGTCGTCGTTGGTGTTTCCGTCGTTGGCGTGGCCGTCGTCGTTGTCGTGGCGGTGGAGGCTCGTAGGGCGTTGACAAGGGCCGGCAGCGTGTCGGTGACGAAGGCGTAGCCGGCCTCACCCGGGCAGGCGGTCAGCGAAACGTCTCGGTGCCCGCACAGCGTCGGCACCGTCATGGGGGCACCGGCGGGGTAGCGGGACGACCCGCGGCTGACGAGGTCGACTTCGGTGCCCTCGCTCGTGTCGATGCCGTACCGATCGGCGAGCGTGGCCAGCAGTCCCGCCATCGAGGCGGCGGCCGCCGGGGTGGGAGGCTCAGATGTCAGATCCCCGAGAAAGCAGCAGAGCTGGCTGAAACCTTGGTTGCCGCCGGTGGCCGAGCCCTGCACCGGGCCGTCGAGGCTGCCGCTGCGGGCTTCCCACACCGTGCCGAACTGGTCGACCATGAAGTTGTAGGCGATGTCGGGCCAGCCCTTCTCCGGGCCGGTGTGGTAGTCGTAGATGTCCCTGAGCAGCTCGGTGACGTCATCGGCGCCGTACGCATTGTTCGGGATCAGGGTGTGGTGCACGACCAGAAGGCGCACGTCCTCCTCGCCGATCGGTCCGGCCGGCGGCCGGGAGGTTCCCGCCCAGTCGATCCGGGGCCGGATCTCAACCGACGACCGGAGGCGGGATCCGGTCGACCGCAGGTAGTCGGCGGCGGCCGGAACGGGAAGACCGTAGGCCGCCAGCCCGGCCAGACCGGCCAGCATGGCCCGCCGGGAGAGCGAACAATCCATGGTCCTCAAACGTACTTGTCGACGGTGGACCGATCGTGTCATCGAGCCCGGATTGGCGCTCGGCACGGCGGACCGATGGGACCGGGCTGGGTGGGAGAGCCGTGCTCAGCCGATCTCGTCGGGCATTTCGGCCTTCCGAGCATCGATGAAGGCGACCATCTCGGCGTCGATCGCATCGTCGAGCTCGGGAGCGTTGTAGTCGGCCAGCAACTGCTTCCAGCGCTCGTTGGCCCGGTGGGCCGCCGTCTTGGCGCCCTCGTCCTGCCACTGCTCGAAGCTGTTGTTGTCGGCCAGATCCGATCGCCAGAACGCCGTCTCGAAGTTGGCCAGGGTGTGGGCGTTGCCGAGGAAATGCTGGCCCGGCTCATTCGATCGGAACGCGTCCATCGCCTGACCGTTGGCCGAGAGATCCACGCCCGCTCCATAGACGGCCATGGCGCCCAGCTGGTCGGCATCGAGCACCATCTTCTCGAAGCTGAGCGACAGTCCGCCCTCCAGCCAGCCGGCGGCATGGAGGACGAAGTTGACCCCGGCCTGGACGGTCGGCAGCAATGTGTGGGCAGACTCATAGGCGGCCTGGGCATCGGGTGTCTTGGAGGCGGTGAACTGTCCGCCGGAACGAAACGGCACTCCGACCCGCCGGGCCAGTGCCGCCATCACGTAGATCGCCAGGCCGGCCTCGGGCGTTCCGAACGTCGGCGCACCGGTCGCCATCGACATCGAGGAGGCGAAGGTCCCGAAGACCACTGGTGCACCCGGGCGCACGAGCTGGCAATAGGCCATTCCGCTGAGGGCTTCGGCCAACGCCTGGGCGGCGAGACCGGCGATCGTCACCGGCGACATGGCCCCGGCCAGGATGAACGGCGAGATCACGCAGGCCTGGTTCGCCCGGGCGTAGGTGGTGGCGGCGCCGAGCATCGTGGCATCCCAGCGCAGTGGCGACGACGCGTTGATCAGCGACGTCAGCACAGTGCGACCGTCCAGGTCCCCGCCGAAGCCGATCCGGCACAACTCGATCGAGTCAGCAGCCCGCTCCGATGCGGTGACCGACCCCATCAGCGGTTTATCCGAGTACTTCAGATGCGAATACACCATGTCGAGGTGGCGTTTGTTCACTGGGACGTCAACCGGCTCGCACACCGTTCCGCCCGAGTGGTGCAGGTGCGGGAGGAGATAGGTGAGCCGGACCGCATCCTGGAAGTCCTGGAGGGTGGCGTAGCGCCGGCCTCGATCGAGATCGGTGACGAACGGGGATCCGTAGTTCGGGGCGAACACGGTGGCGTTCCCTCCGATCCGGACGCTTCTCGCCGGGTTGCGGGCATGCTGGACGTACTCGGTCGGCGCTCGCTCCTGGATGATCTGCCGGCACAGGTGGCGTGGGAACTTCACCAGTTCGCCGTCGACGTGGGCCCCGGCCTGCTCCCAGAGCGCCAGCGCATCGGGGAAGTCCTGGAAGGCGACACCGATCTCGCTGAGGATCGTCTCCGCGTTCTCCTCGATCTGGGCCAGCCCGGCCTCGTCGATCACCTCGACCGGTGGCAGCTTCCGCTCGAGGAAGGGGACCGACACGGCCTGGGCCGACCGGCGAGTGGCCTGGCGGGCCGCCCGTCCGCCGCCCCTGCCTCCTCGCGATCGGCGCTCGCCGGATGGTTCGTTCGCGGGGCTGTCGCTCATGCTGTCTCCTGATCGGTCAGCGGGATGGAACTTCCGGTCACCGCCTCCCGCCGTCGTCGACGGCGGCCTTGGCCGGCTGGTCGCGGTGCGGCACTGCGGTGCGGGAAGGCCATTGCGTCCACGAACAGCTCCTGGAATCGGGGCTCGGTGGCCGTTTCGATCTTGGTGATCCCTGACGTGACCAGCTCGGCGATCTCCCGACGATCGGCCGCCGACAAGAGCATGCGAACCGCACCGTTGCCGGCGGCGTTGCCGGCCGCAGACACCGCAGCCGCACCCCGAGGACCGTCGGGCACGAGCCCGATCTTGACGGCGTAGCCCGGATCGATGTGGGCGCCGAACGCGCCTGCGAGGCGGATGTCGTCGACTGCGGCTGTGCCCGCATGCTCCATCAGGAGGTCGATCCCTGCCCGGAGGGCGGCCTTGGCCAGCTGAATGGCACGAACGTCGTTCTGGGTGATGCGCAGCTCGGGCCCGCCGTCGGGTGCGTGGAGAACGTAGGCGAAGGTGCGGCGCTCGGGCACCACCCGAGGCGTGCGGGCAGCGTTGTGGCCCCCGATCACCCCCTCGGCATCCATGATGCCGGTGTCGACCATCTCGCCGAGGGCCTCGATGATGCCCGATCCGCAGACGCCGACGATCGGGCGGCGGGGATCGAATGCCGGATCGTCGCTCCAGTGATCCTGACCGATGACTTTGAACCGAGGCTCGAGGCTTTGCGGGTCGATCCGCACCCGCTCGATCGCCCCCACGGTGGCCCGGACCCCGCAGGAGAGTTGTGCGCCCTCGAACGCGGGTCCGGTGGGGGAGGATGCGGCGAAGAGGCCGTCGCGATTTCCGAGCACGATCTCGGCGTTGGTGCCGATGTCGACGAGGAGCTGTCCGGCCGTCTGGCGGTGGGGCCCTTCGGCCAGGATGGCCGCTGCGCAGTCGGCCCCGACGTGTCCGGCGATACAGGGCCCGAGGTAGGCGGTGGCGTTCGGGGCGGGAAGATCGAGATCGGTGGCCGGCAAGGTCACCGGGTCCGATGTCGCCAGGACGAACGGTGCCACGCCGAGCGGCGCAGGGTCGATGCCGAGGACCAGGTGGTGCATGACCGGGTTCCCCACCAGGGAGATCAACAGGATCTCGTCGGCGGTGCGTTCGGCGGTCGCGGTCAGCTCGGAGATGAGCTCAGCGAGAGCGCGCCGGACCGCGGTCGTGAGCTCGGCCGCCCCGCCGGGGTTCATCATGGCGTAGCTGACCCTGCTCATCAGGTCCTCACCGAACCGGATCTGGGGATTCATCTGACCGGCCGATGCGAGTCCCTCGCCGGTGAGCAGTTCGATGAGATGTCCGGCGATGGTCGTCGAGCCGACGTCGAAGGCCACGCCGATGATGGAGTCGGTGAACCCTGGCCAGATCGCCACGATCTCCCCGTCGGGTCGCTCGAGCGCAGACACTGCGACGGTGAGCCCCCGATGGGGGGCGGCGATGGCGGCGTGGACGCGGTCGAGGAGCCGCGGCTGAACGCGTACCCCCGGCAGGCCCCACTGATCGGCCAGGGCGGCACTGATCGCCGCGACGGCGGTGGAGTGATCGCCCAGTTCGGGTCGCGTGGTCTCGACGTAGTGCAGCCGGATCGACGGGTCGAGCTCGAGACCGGTGAGCCGGACGTCCTTGCGCACGATCTGGCGGTTGAGTTGTGACAGAGCCGGGACGTCGATGACTACGTCGCCGCGAATCGCGGCCTGACAGCCCAACCGGTGGTCGGGCGCCAGCGGCCGACGGCCCCGGTAGTCCAGCTCGGCCGCTCCGGGGGGACTCAGGGAGACGGCGGCGCTCGTGATTGCCCACTTGTCGAACGTGCCCGACGGTGCGGTGACCTGGCAGCGCCCGCAGATCCCCCGGCCGCCGCACACCGAATCGAGGTCGACGCCGAGGTGGCGGGCGGCGTCGAGTACCGAGGTGCCGATCGGGACACGCGCCCGCAGCCCCGACGGAGTGAACACCACGGTGACCTCCGAGGTCGCCGTCATGTCAGGCCCGGCGGCGCCGGCCGCCGCGGCGGGCCCGGGTTTCGCCGTCGCTCGGCGCTTGACGGTTTGCCCGGATCCATTCAGCGCAGTCCCTGTCGTTGCCGGCCAAGACATCGGCGGCCATGATCGCCGTCTTCACCTCGGCGTGGAGCGGGTTCATGATGGCGCTGGTCATCCCGTTGGCAATCGCCATCGACATGAACGTCCCGGTGATGGCGTGCCGGTTCGGAAGGCCGAAGCTCACATTGGATGCTCCGCACGTGGTGTTGACCCTGAGCTCGTCCCGGAGCCGGCGAAGCAGTGCGAACACCTGCCGGCCGGCGGTTCCCATCGCTCCGATCGGCATGACGAGGGGATCGACGACCACATCGGACGCTGGGATTCCGTGGTCGGCGGCCCGCTCGACGATTCGTCTGGCGACCTCGAAGCGCACGTCGGGATCCTCCGAGATGCCGGTCTCGTCGTTGGAGATCGCCACGACGGCGGCGCCGTGCCGGGCGACGAGAGGCAGAACCCGCTCCATCACTTCGTCCTCCCCGGTGACCGAGTTGACGAGCGGTTTGCCCTCGTAGACGGCGATGCCCGCCTCGAGGGCCTCGATCACGCTCGAATCGATGCTCAAGGGCACGTCGGTGACGCTTTGCACCAGCTTGACCGCCCGAGCGAGAAGCGCCGGTTCGTCGGCGAGGGGGATGCCAGCGTTGACGTCGAGCATGTGGGCACCGGCCTCCACCTGGGCGACGGCGTCGGCCTCAACCCGAGAGAAGTCGCCGTTCTTCATCTCCTCGGCCAGGAGTTTGCGGCCGGTCGGGTTGATCCGCTCGCCGATCATGACGAACGGTCGGTCGAACCCGATCACGACGTCCCTGGTGGCAGAGCTGATCACGGTCTCGGTCATGGCGTGGGGTCCTTCCCGGTGCTGATTGTGCCGGAGCTATCGGTTTCTGAGTGCGCGGGTTCCTCCGGTGCGAACCCGCCGTTGTCGACATAGCGGTCGAGGCGTTCCAGCGGAAAGGCATCCTCGAGCCGGGCGGCGAGCGCCTTGGCCTCGCTGGTGATGTCCCCGGCGGCCGCCAGGGTCTCTCGGCGCCACTGGCTCACGTAGTCCGACGCGCTGGTGATCCCCGCCTTCATGGCGGCCCGGTCGATCGCCTTCTCGAATCGAGGCTTCAAGAGGATCTGATGTTTTTCCCCGCCGGCCATCCCGTTGACCTGCGAGGGGATGTCCCGCCAGTAGATGATGACCAGCTGGGCGGAGCGGCGCCGTGGCATCAGCCGGCCACCAGGAGGTCGGACAGCTGGGACCGGAACGGAGCGAGTCCGGTGGTGTGGTGCTCGAACCGGAGCCCGAGCCGGGCGGCCGCCGAACGAGCGGCGGTGATCCGTGCGGCCGTCGGCGCTTGGGCCAGGTACAGCGCCCGGGTGGAGTTGCCGAAGTACTGCGCCCTCAGCTCGGAGTGTTGGTCGAGGCCCAAACCCTGCCAGATCAGGCTGTCGAAGTTGACGACCATGAAGTCGGTGAGAAAGAAGGTGCCGAGCTCCTCGCCGTGCAGCCGGTCGAAGGTCGCCGGGCCGGCGAAGAACGCATAGCAATGCTCACCCTGCAGACGGGCCATCGGTCGGTCCGGATGTGCGCGGGTCCACTCCTCGATCAACCGATCGAGCGCACCTCCGGTGCCGCAGTCGCCGTAGCCCAGCAGCACCCGGCAGAACCCGTCGCCCGACCGTCGTCGTCGGTCGAGCTCTCCGGCCACCGCGGCGGCGATGCGCTCGGGCCGGTTGTGCAACGGAGCCGGCAGGTAGGCGACCTCCAGCTGGTCACGAGCCGCCGGGGAGAGTCCGGACAGCACCGAGCGGAGCTCACGGACGAGCGCGCCGCAGGCCAGGATCAGCGTCGGGTCTGGCTCAAGCCCTGGCCGACGCACGACGTTCGAGCACCATGCCCTTGGCCATCTCGGCGGCCACCGCCGCATCCCGGCAGTACCCGTCGGCGCCGATGGCCTCTCCGAATTCTTGGTTCAGAGGCGCTCCGCCGACCAGGACGATGTAGTCGTTCCGGATGCCCTTGTCGACCATCGTGTCGATGACGACCTTCATGTAGGGCATCGTCGTCGTCAGGAGCGCCGACATGCCCAGGATGTCGGGCTTGTGCTCGTCGAGGGCGGCCAGGTACTCGTCGGCATCGGTGTTGATGCCGATGTCGATCACCTCGAAGCCGGCCCCCTCGAGCATCATGGCGACCAGGTTCTTCCCGATGTCGTGGATGTCTCCCTTGACCGTACCGATCACCACCTTGCCGACCGGTTCGGCGCCGGTCTCGGCCAGCAGGGGGCGCAGGATGGCCATGCCCGCCTTCATCGCGTTGGCGGCGAGGAGGACCTCGGGGACGAACAAAATGCCGTCCCGGAAGTCGATCCCGACGATCCGCATCCCCGCGACCAGCGCGTCGTTGAGCACCCGGTCGGGACCCCATCCCCGCGACAGCAGGAGCTCGGTGCCTTCGACTATCTCGGCTCCGAGTCCGTCGTAGAGGTCATCGTGCATCTGGGCGACGAGGTCGTCGTCGCCGAGAGCTGACAGGTCGATGTCGTCGAGATCATCAGCCAACTGATCAACCTCCTGGGAGTCCGGACGAGCCGGAGGGTGGGGCCGGGTCGCGACCGGCGCGCTCGACACCCTGTCGAGTGTCCACTCAGTCTGCCACAACCCGCTGGTACATTCCCAGCAGACGGAAAGTTATCGTATGATGGAAACCTTCTGACCATTGCCGAGGAGCCACCAGTATGGCCGTCGTTCAGAGCGTCGACCGAGCCTTTCGCATCCTTGACGCTCTGCGTCAGGGGCCCGCCAGTCTGTCGGAGCTGGCGCGCAGGGTGGACCTCCCCATCTCCACCACGTCGCGGTTGCTCGGGACCCTCGAGGACGTGTACGCCGTCGAGCGGATCAACGAGGCGACGCTGTATCGCATCGGGCCCGCCATCATCGCCATGGCCTCGGGAGCGAACGCCTCCCGAAGTCTGGCGGCCCTGGCCGCCGACGAGCTGCGGACCCTCGCCGTGGAGGCGAATGAAGCGGTCGGGCTCTCGGTGTCGTCGGGCTACGTCGTCCACTACATCGCCGAGGAGCGCCCGGACACCGCTGTGCAGCTCCGCGACTGGCTGGATACAAGACTGCCGATGCATCTGGTCTCGTCGGGCTTCGTCGTGCTCGCTTCCTGGCCCGATGACGCATTGACCAACTACCTGAACCGCCGACTCGAGGCTCCGACCGAGAACTCGGTGACCGACCCTGATGCGCTCTGGGAGCGGATCATGCAGGTGCGGGTCGACGGGGTCGCCTGGACCGTGGACGAACTGGAGATCGGCATCACCTCGGTGTCGGCACCTCTGATCTCTCGCGCCGGCGATGTCGTGGGCGGGGTCAACATCCACGGTCCCAGCTACCGGTTTCCGGGCGGACGCCGAGAGGAGTACGAGAAGATGGTTCGGGCGGCGGCCGAACGCATCAACCTGCTGCTCGCCTAGCATTCCTCCATGCGGATCACCGTGACCGGGGCTAGCGGGTTCGTCGGGTGCAACATCGCCAAGGTGATGACAGACCGGCACGGCGACGACGTGTTCGCCGAACGGATCGAGATGACCGATCCAGCCGAGGTCGACACCCACATCCGTGAGCACCGGCCCGACGCGGTCGTCCACGCCGCCATCGTCAACGACTGGGAACGTATGGCCGTCGACCGGCATTTCGCCTGGTCGGGGTTCGTCGACGCCACGAGGAACTACGCCGTCGCCGCCGAACGGGCCGCGATTCCCTTCGTCTACGTGAGCACTGACTGGGTTTTCGACGGGGCCGACGGGCCCTACGACGAGAGCGCTGTCCCCAACCCGATCAACCTCTACGGATTCCTGAAGGCCGTTGGCGAGGTGATCACCCGCGAGCACGGTGGCGTCGTCGCCCGGGTGAGCGGGGTGATGGGGCCCCACTGGGCCCGTCTCCGCACGCCGCGATCCCAGGACCCCGGGTTCGGGTATTTCGTCACCTCGCTCGTCGACGCGCTCGAGTCTGGTCAGCGGTTCACGGTGTGGGAGTCACCTCGCATCAACAGCCGGGCGTCCCCCTGTCTGGCGTCGATGTGCGGCGAGGTGATCCGCCGCGTCATCGAGACGACCGGTCTGGCCGGCGAGACGGTCCACTGCTGCGGGTCCGAGGCCGTCACCCGCCGGCAACTGGCGATGCGGGCGTGTGAGACGTTCGGTCTCGACGGCGGACTGATCGACTTCGCCGAACCGCCCGAGGAGGCGCTCGCCGGTTGGCGGTACCCGTCCGACACGTCGTTGTCGGCCCGCTGGACCAGCGAACGGCTCGGGACTCGGTTGCCGTCCCTCGACCGACTGCTCGAAGGCTTTCTGCACGAGCGCACGACGGGCGAACTGGCCAACCTGCCGTGACCTGCATCCCCACCGGCGAGGTGACCGCCCTCGTGCGGGCCGTCTCCGCCCAGGCCCTCGCCCTGTTCCGCAGCGGAGCGGTACCGATCGCCAACAAGCGCCCGGCCGGATTCGACCCGGTCACCGACGCCGATCGCCGCCTCGAGGAACTGCTGCGCGATGGCTTGCGGCGCCTGGTCGGCGAGCTGCCAGTGATCGGGGAGGAGTACGGTGTCACCGGCGACCCGACCGCCGGCCTGGCCTGGATCGTCGATCCGATCGACGGAACCCGGGCCTTCATCAGCGGCCAGCCGCAGTGGGGCACCCTAGTGGGCTTGCTGGACGATGGCCGCCCGATCGGTGGGTGGATGCACCTCCCGGTACTGGGCGAGTCGTACTGGGCGCACGGACAGGACGCCGGCGTCGATTCGCCGACGACCTCCCGGTTCGGGACCAGCGGCTGTCGGTCCCTGGCCGACGCGACGGTCGCCGCCACCCACCCGGACATGTTCGAACCGGCCCTCACCGAGGCCTACGAGCGGATCTTCGGTTCGGCGCGCCTGACCCGGTTCGGGGGCGACTGCCACAACTACGGTCTGCTGGCGACCGGTGACATCGACGCGGTCGTCGAGAGCCAGTTGCAGAGCTACGACATCGTGCCGCTCCAGCCGATCATCGAGGCGGCCGGGGGAGTTGTCACCGGTGCCGGCGGAGAGCCGCCAACCGGAGGCGGCACCGTCGTGGCCGCCGCCACCGCCGAGCTGCACGCCGAGATCCTCGCCCTGATGTGAGGCCGATCGCCTACCAGTGGAGGGTCCCGGGAGCCCCCTTGACCGGGCCGGTCACGTTGGCGGTCAGCCACCCTCCGTAGAAGGCTCCGGGGTTGGCTTGGACCCGTTCGTCGTCGACCCAGCACTCGTCGAGCCGCTGGGCGTAGAACGCCCAGAACCCGGCGATCACGCCGAAACGCTCGACCGGTTCGGGATAGCTCCAGCAGGCTGCATCGGCAGTTCGGCCGCCGGCGACGACCGAGGCGTAGGCCGCCGCCCCCTTCCACTCACACACCGACCGCTGCGCGCTCGGGACGAGCCGCGACAGGTCCACGAAGCCAGGCTCGACGTAGTAGGCCGGGGGCTGGCTGGTCTCGAGCACGCGCACAGCGCAGGGCGCGTCGACGATCGTGACGCCGGCGTGCACGACCCGTATCCGCCACTCGACCGATTCGAGCGCGGGCGGTCGGGGGAAGTCCCACACCGACTCGTACGGCTTGCCGTTCGGGGCCGTTCCGTGGCGTCGTTCTGGGGCGCCGGGATCCTCCGCCGGATGTCCGGACAGGCGTCGGGTCATCGGACCATCGAACCACGCTGACGCACGGTCGCGACCAGTCGAGGCTGAGACCAGGCGATCCGACTCAGTGGAGTCCGCGCAGGCCTGACCATGCCAGGGTGGCCAGATCGGCGCTGAGCTGCTCGGCGTCGAGAGCCGGGTTGTCGGCCTCCAACCACGCCGACATCATCGACTCGACCATGCCGACCACCCCGTAGGCGAGAGCCTCCTGATGAGCCGACGACATCCCGTCGACGACGATGAGTACGGCGATGGACTGTGCCATCGAGTTCCGCCATCCCTGGGCCAAGCTCCGCCACTCGGAGTCGGTGGAGGACCGGGCGGCGAGCAGAACCTGGAAGCCGTACGGGTTGGCGGCCACGAACTCGACGGCCGCCTGTACGCCGGCGTTCACCTGTTCGCGGGGGGTGGCGGCGGCCATGGCGGCGGCGAGCACCAGGTCGCGCAGGCGATCGCCGACGTCGGCGAGAATGCAGCCGTAG